>CAXTEX010000016.1:0-624 GCA_964243445.1 uncultured Caulobacteraceae bacterium
TCTTTCCTCCGGGCGACGGAGCGGGAACCATCGTCTACGACGGGGAAGCTCTTGGCGTCCTGCCGTTCAGATGGCGTTGATAGGGGCGCACGGGCGATCGCCGCTGCAGGCGACACCTTCGCCGCGCAGCCCCTACACATCGCGCTTCAGCTTCTGTGGTCGTCAAGTCCGTACGGCCATGCGTCGGGCGTGACCGATGCGTCGGCGGAGGCGGCTATACCAGATGCTCCATAGCCCCAGGCCGCCCATCGTCGCGTATCCCAGGAGCGGTGAGATTATCAGATAGGTCTGTACGGGCAGGACGAAGACCAAAGCCGAGCCGAAGATCGCCTCGGCGAGAAGGCCCAGGCCCCACACGAGCGTCATCAGCGTCATGGTGTGCTCGAAGAAGCGCTCGCCCCGCAAGCCTTCGAACTCGACCAGTTCGGATGAGGATCTGCGCGCGATGGCGGCGCGGGCGAGCTGGTAGATCAGCGGTCGCCTGATCGCCAGCGACCCCAGGAACACCAGGCTGATCAGCGCTGTGACCAGCTTTTCCCGCAGCTGCAGGAACCGCACGCCGCCGCCGCCCAGGAAGGCGAGCAGCGACAGCAGGATACCGGCCAGCACCAGGATGGACAGGGC
>CAXTEX010000016.1:634-27573 GCA_964243445.1 uncultured Caulobacteraceae bacterium
GCCGCCTCACGAACTCCACGGCGCTCCAGCCCAGCGGCGGCAGGGACGAGAACAGCAGCCCCCCTACGTCGCCGTAGTGCGGCTTGGCCCAGGCGTAGGCCACCACCGACAGGGCGAGGTTGACCAGGGCCTCGGCCGCCGTCTGTGCGCCGTTCTGGCGCACATAGTCGAGCACCGGTGCGAGACGGGCCATCATGGTTGCGTCTCCCTGCGTCGCGCTGGACATCAGCCGGCCCTCCCGATCCAGTTGCCGTGGAAGCCCGGCGGCACCCTGTGCGGCAGGTGTACGCGCGCGACCGGCTCCCCGGCGAAATCCTGCGCGTCCAGGATCGCCAGCTCGGTGGTCTCGGCTGCGGCGTCGATCACCATTCCGACCAGCCAGCCTTCGTCCTCGGCGCTGTCCGGGGCCGCCGGGACGAAGACGAACTCGCCGGGATGGCGGTCGGGACCGAAGTCGTGCGTCTGGCGCGTTCCGGTCTCCAGATCGTGGCGGTAGAGCGCCTTGGAGGCCCTGAACTGCTCGCCCACGCCTTCAGGCAGGGCGACGCTGTAGGCGTAGCGGTAGGGCTGGCCGAAGCGGCGCTCGTCGCAGCGGGGGAACTCCTGCGGATCGGGATCGAGCGTCAGCACCGAGACCCGGCGTGTGGCGGGGTCCACCGTCCACCGCTCCAGGCCCCGGGAGCGGGCGTTGGGGCCCTGCGGATTGTCCTCGAACATGGTGTCATAGGAACAGACGTCGAGCGCCACCCGGCCATCGGCCATGTCATAGGCGTTGGCCACGTGGAAGACATAGGCCGGATCGACGTCGCACCAGAGGATGGCGTCCGCGCCGCCGTCCCGGGGCATCAGGCCGACCCGCGCCCGGTGCTCCGGGTTCCAGCGGTAGGGGAAGCCATGGCCGGAGACCACGGCCTTCACGGAGAAGGTCACCGGCAGATCCAGGACCACGACGTAGCGGGCGGTCAGCGCACAGTCGTGGATGGACGGGCCGTGCTCGACCGGGATCGGCGTTTCGCGCGTCACGCGCCCCTGAGCGTCGATGGCCACATGGCGGATGACGCCGGGGTTGCGGCCTTCGTAGCAGATCGCATGCATCTCGCCGGTGAGCGGATCGCGGTGAGGGTGGGCGGTGAACGAGCCCGACAGCCCGCCGTCGAAGGGGTTGTAGGCCTGTTCGCCCAGGTCCTCGGACAGCTCGACAGGATAGCTGCCCGCCTCGACCAGGGCGAAGGTGCGCCCCGCGACGTCCACCACATTGGTGTTCACCGTGTCGAAGCCGCCGCGATGGGGACCCGGCGCCGGCGCTTCGCCGAGCGCCTTGGCCACCGCTTCGGAGCGGATCCAGCGGTTGCGGTACCACAGGGCGCGCCCGTCCTGCAGGCGCAGGCCATGCACCATGCCGTCGCCGATGAACCAATGGTAGGAGGCCGCATCCGGGGGCGTGACCGGGTTCGGGCCGATGCGCAGGTAGCGGCCGTCGAGCGACTGGGGGATGACGCCGGTGACGGGCAGGTCGACCAGGGTCAGCTCCGTCTCCATCGGCTGATGCAGGCCCGACAGGAACGGGTGCGGCGCGGTGGGCTGGGGCAGTCGCTTACGGTTGTGAGAAGCCAGAACCTCCACACCCTTGCCGACCACCGAACGGATCACCGTCTCGACCGAGCTTGCCATGGACCTGCCCTCATGTTTACGCTGTGACCATAAGAGGCCATGATAACAACGTCAACATGAAATCGGGCTATCACCATGGCGATTTGCGCACCGCCCTGCTCGACGCGGGTCTGAAGCTGCTGGCGGAGCGCGCGGCCGATGACCTGTCGCTGCGGGAGATGGCGCGCGAGGTCGGCGTCAGCGCCACGGCCGTCTACCGGCATTTCCCCGACAAGGGCGCGCTCATGGCGGCGCTGGCCAGGGAGGGGCTGGCGCGCCTGGCGGCGGCCCAGCATGAGGCGGCCGAGGCGGCCGGCGGAGGGTCGGCCGGCTTTGGCGCCACCGGACGGGCCTACGTCCGCTTCGCAGTGGCCAATCCGGCCCTGTTCAGGCTCATCTTCTCCTCTCCCGCTCCGGCGGACCTGCTCCAGAGACGCCCCGAAGACAGCGCCGACGCCATCGCCTTCCTCAAGGCCAATGCGGCCGCCCGCGCGCCTTCAGGCGCCGGATCACGCGTGGTGGAGGCCGTCGCCCTTCAGGCCTGGTCCGTCGCCCACGGACTGGCCATGCTGATGCTGGACGGCCAAATCCCTGTGGACGACGCCCTGATCGATCGCGTCCTGGGCGCCAAAAACGGTTGAGGCGAGGATCGCCCTTCGCAGGTCTTCGATGCGCGACTACCGGACGTAAAGGATAACCCCGGCCAGGTCAGGCCGTCCGGCCGGCTGGGAGATGTCCACCCAGGCCCTGCCCTGATCGACCAGCGTCATGCGGCCTTCGCCTTCCGGAACGCCGTTGCGCCTGACTTGGTACGTCAAGACACGAGGCCCCTCACGCGTCACCGCCAGCGTCATGCCCGTCGAGCCGCGACGATGGATGTCCATGGGATGGCCGTCGGTATGGCCCTCAACCACCTCGTGCAGCGAGGGGATCTCCCATCGGATCCGACCGTCGGCCTCGATGCGGAAGCGGTAATCGTGAGCGGCCGCCGCCTTGATCTCATCGGTATTGCGGGCCTGGCTCAGCGTCCAATAACCGTTCCACGGATCTTCCGTCAGGACCGGCGGAGGCGGCAGGCCCGCCATCCCCGCCCTGGCCGGCGATGTCAGTCCCGAAAGGCAGACGGCGAGCAGGGCGAGGCAAGGACGGCGCTTCGCCATGGCTAGACGCCGAGCAACGCGGTCAGCGCCCTGCAGCAACGGGTCTGGCGAAGCTCCCCGCGTCGGGAGGGCGACCGACGAAACCAGCAAGCGAGAAAAGATCATGAGGCTCCAGGCTGAACGAGAGGCGAACGGGGGCGCAGAGGCGTTCGCGTGGAGACGGAACGGCGCCTTTAAGGCACGCGGAAACCTAGTCCTAATTATTAGGACATCAAGGATGTAGGGGCCTCGCAAGACGCACCCTCGCCGGCGATGTGCATTGGTGATCGAGACCGATTTCACGAGCATCTTTCGATGTTCTCGCCGAGCGACAAGCTCTCAGGCGTCGCAGCCCCGTCAGGGCGGGAGCGCAAACGGATTTCGCGAGACCGAAGAGGGGCTGCGGTCATGCCGGCGTCCTTGCGGCGAGAGGTCAGGCGACGGGCGCGTCGTCGGTCGCGTCCATGGCGTAGGCCCGGCGGTAGGCGGGACGCGCCGCGAGGCGCCCCCGGTAAGCTTCGATCTCGGCGGAAAAGCTGTCCGCCTGGCCGAGGAAGGCGGCGAAACCCAGGGCATAGCCGACCGACACGTCCGCCAGGGTGAAGCGCCCCGCCGCGAGGTATTCGCCCTCCTCCAGCGCGCGGGAGACGGGCTCCAGCCGGCGCGCGAAGGTCTGGCGGGCGTCCTCCACCACCTGCGGCGAGCGACGCTCCGGCTGTTCGAGCCGCCCATAGCGGAAGATCGATCCGAGCGGCTGGGTCAGGGCCGCCTCTCCGTACCAGCAGAACTGGCGATAGTCGGCGAACCCGGGCTCGTCCGGGTCCACGGCCAGCGACGTGGGCCCATAGACGCCCGCAACATACTCGCAGATGGCCATGGACTCCGTCATGCGCGCCTCGCCATGGGCGAAGGCCGGCAGGGAGCCAAGCGGATTGACCTGCAGGAACTCCGGCTGGCGCACGCGCGGCGGAAACAGGACGGGATGCAGGGTATGGGCGACGCCCATCTCTTCTAGGACCCATAGCACGCGCACCGAGCGGGTGCCTTGCCCGTGATGAAGTTGAGGCAGGACGTCGAGTTTGGGCGCGCCGGGCTTTGAGGTCGAGGCGGTCGGGCTCATCAGATCGCCCGCCCGGCGTCGGCCCAGTAGGGCGCGCGCAGCTTGCGCTTGAAGATCTTGCCCGAGTCTTCGCGCGGAAGATCGTCGGCGATAACGATCTCACGCGGGAGCTTGAAGCGGCTCAGCTTGCCGGCGAGCGCGACGCGCAGCGCCGCCGTGTCCGGCCCGTCCGCATCCACCTGCACATGGGCGCACACGGCTTCGCCGAACTCAGCGTCCGGAACGCCGAACACCGCGCAGTCGCGTACGCCGTGGACGCCCAGCAGGGCGGCTTCAATCTCGGCCGGATAGATGTTGACGCCGCCCGAGATGATCATGTCGCGCCGGCGGTCGCAGAGGTAGAGATAACCCTCCGCGTCAAGATAGCCGATGTCGCCCACGGTGACATGCACACCGCGCGTCACCTCCGCCCGCTTGTCGTCCAGCCCTATGTAGCTGAAGCCTGCCGCCGCCGCTGAGTCGACGTAGATGTCTCCCGCCGCACCGGGCGGCAGGTCGCCGCCGTCCTCGCCCAGAACCCTCACCGCCACGCCCGGCAGCACCCGACCGACCGTGCCCGGCCGCTCCAGCGCCTCCTGCGATCCGTGCGCGGTGATCAGGCCCGTTTCGCTGGAGCCGTAGTATTCGTAGATCACCGGCCCCCACCAGGCGATCATGGCGCGCTTGACCTCCGGCGGGCACGGCGCCGCCCCGTGCACCACATGACGCAAGGACGACAGGTCGTAGCGAGCCTTCACCGCCTCGGGCAGGCGCAGCAGCCGCACGAACATGGTGGGCACGATATGCATGTGGCTGATGCGGTGGCGCTCGATCAGCGCCAGCATCTGCTCGGCGTCGAAACGGGGCTGCAGCACCATGCGCGCGCCGCGGTTGAACGCCAGCATGCCGTAGCTGTTGGGCGCGGAGTGATACATAGGCCCGTTCATCAGCACGGTGAGCGATGAGCCGCCCGCCAGGCCATAGCCGACCGAGGCCGTATCCAGTCCCGACGCCATGGTGTTGGCGGCCCGGCGCACCCCCTTGGGCCGGCCCGTCGTGCCCGAGGTGTAGATCACCGCCGCCCGGCTCCCCTCGGCCGGCGCCGTCGCGGGTGCATGGCGCGCCAGCCAGCTGTCCCAGCCGAGCGCGCCTTCCGGGGCCTGCAGGGTAGGCGCGACGCCGTAGGCCGACCGGATTTCCGCCGGCGTGTCGACCACCAGCACGGGCAAGCCCGGGGGCAGATCGCCCGCGATCGCCGGCAGAAGGTCGGCGTGCACGACCAGCGCCTTGGCCGCGCAGTCGCGCAGCACATAGGCCGCCTCCTCGGCCGTCGCGTGCCAGTTGATCGGCGCGGTGTAGGCCCCCGCCATCCCCGCCCCGATGGTGGCCTCGAACAGGGCGAAGTCGTTGCGCAGGCACAGCGCCACGACGTCGCCCTCCCCCACGCCCAGTTCGGCGAAGCCCCGCGCCGCACGGCTTGCGCGGGTTCGGATCTCGGCGTGGCCGCGTATCCGCGCGCCGGCGATCATCTGCGCGGGCTCTTCGTCGGGCTGGACGACGAAGACCTCGTCCAGCGACGCCTTGGCCTGGGCGTACTCGCGCGCGAGCCGGGCCACGACCCGGTCGGTGGGGGCCACCTCGTCCACCCCGCCGATGCCTTGTCCGCAGCCCCAGATGTCGCGCCAGGCCTTGGCCTTGCTCCCTCCGCCCGAGCCGAAATCCATCCGTTTGACGTCGCCCTCCGGCAGGGCGTCTGGGTCGAGGCCGGCCGCGACGATCGACGGCCGCAGGTAGTTGCCGTGCACGCCCGTGAACAGGTTGGAGTAGACGATGTCCGACGCGTGGCTGTCGACGATCATCTGCTTGTAGCCGTCGGCGGCGTTGGCCTCCTGAGTGGCGATGAACAGGGAGCCGATGTAGGCGAAGTCGGCGCCCATGGCCTGGGCCGCCAGGATGGCGCGGCCAGTCGCGATGGAACCGGACAGGGCGATCGGCCCGTCGAACCAGGCGCGCAGCTCCTGCAGCAAGGCGAAGGGCGACAGCCGGCCTGCATGGCCGCCTGCGCCCGAGGCCACCGCGATCAGCCCGTCCGCGCCCTTCTCCACCGCCTTGCGCCCGAAACGATCGTCGATGACGTCGTGCAGCACCGCCCCGCCCCAGGCGTGGGCGGCGCGGTTGACGTCTTCGCGCGCGCCCAGCGAGGTGATCACCAGCGGGACCTTGTACTTGGCGCAAAGCGCCATGTCCTGGCCCAGGCGGTCGTTGCTTCTGTGGACGATCTGGTTGACCGCGAAGGGAGCCGAAGGCCGGTCGGGATGGGCGCGGTCGAACGCGGCGAGCTCTTCGGTGATGCGATGCAGCCACTCGTCCAGCAGCGCCACCGGGCGCGCGTTCAGCGACGGAAACGACCCCACAACACCCGCCTTGCACTGCGCGATCACCAGCTCCGGGTTGGAGATGATGAACAGGGGCGAGGCGATCACCGGCAGCGAAAGCCTGGCTCGAAGGGCGGCGGCGGACAAGGACATGGTCAGCTCCAAAGAGGAAGGACGTACGGGCGGTCACAAACGAAAGATGGTCTTGATTCAATCACGCCGGATCGACCTCACGCGGAAGCATTTCCAGAGCTTCCCGGCACCACTCCAGCGACGCATGTTCGCGCTTCAGGCCGAACTTCAGCCCCAAGAGCCGGCCGAGCTGGCGTGGGATCAGCGTGCGCCCCGTAAAGTTGCGGGCCAGGATCATCTCGTAGCGGGCAAGACGACCCTCATGATATTCGAGGCGCTGGCCGATCTGAATGCGCACCGCCTCCAGGTCCACATCTCCCAAGGCGTACAATCTAACGAGGAGGTCATCCTTGGACCCCGGCGGCTCGACCGGTTTTGCGGACCAGGCCCTGAGCGCTGCGCGCCCGGTTGAGGTGATGGAGTAGACGAACTTGTTGGGACTGCCGGTTTGGATGATCTCGTGACCTTCAACCCAACCCCGCTCCCTCAGTTTGGCCAATTCGCGGTAGATCTGCTGATGATCTGCTTTCCAGAAGAAGCCGATCGACGTCTGGAAACTGCGGGCGAGGTCGTAACCGCTCATGGGCTGCTCGACCAAGCACACGAGTATAGCGTCACCCAGCGCCATCTCGGCCTCCATCAAACCGCCTTGACCACGTCGCACGTCATACGCCCTTCGGCGCATATGCGTCAACACACATAGATAAGCGGAATGGTCATGCCGAGGCCGCGTGCGCCTCATGGCTCGCACCGCCTCGAAGGTCGGAGCTGCCCCATACCTTATTTCTACGGTTCTATAGCGCTGAGAGCCTTTGCAAGCCTTCCCGAGGGCGGAGCGAACGACCGCTTTGTAGTCTTCTCGACTGATTTCCCCGCTGTTGGCTCGAAGATCGACTTCGTCTTAATCCGTCGCAGTCAGTCGCGTCATTCGGACCAGATCGGCGATCCAGCTGCGAACAGCACGGGCGCGGGAAGTCCCCGCAACGTCGAGGTGAGTGCTGATCCAAAACTGTCTTTTTAGCAAAACCTCATCGGGCAGCACCCGGCTCAGTCCTTCCGACATAAAACACGGTAGCACGCCGATGCCCCCTGCGGCCGCGATGATCTCGCGCTGAGCCCGGATGGATGAACTCGTCAAGGCTGGCCGGAGTCCCGGGTGAATTTCATTCAGATACCGAAGCTGGGGCGCGTAGATGAGATCGTCGACATAGCCGACCAGATCGTATTCGTGCAGGTTCGACGCAGCCTTCGGTGCGCCACGCTGTTCGATGTAACCTTCAGAGGCGTAGAGCCCAAGCTCGTATTCCGTTAGAGGCTCTACAACTAGCCGCGTCTCCAGTGGAGCGCTGAGAGTTATCGCGATATCCACCTCGCGCCGAGCAGGCGAGAGAAATCCGCCGTTGGCCGCCAGCTCGATCCGGAGGCCTCTGTAGCGGGCGTGCAGGGCGGGAAGCGCCGGCGCGATGATCGCGCCGCCGAATCCTTCCGCTACGCTCAGCCTGACCGTCCCCGCAACCGCCTCGAACTTGTCGCTCTCGAGAGCCGCCGCCATGGCGGTCTCCGCGTTCATGGCCACGTCCTGCAGGCGGGCGCCGCTTGCCGTGAGCTCCAAACCCGCTGCGGAGCGGATGAACAAGGTTGATCTCAGGCAGGTCTCGAGCCGGTTGACCCTTCTCCCCACAGTGGCTGGATCCAGGCCGAGGCGCGTGGCCGCCATGGTCAAAGAGCCCGCGCGGGCGGCTGCGAGAAAGATACGCAGGTCGTCCCAGTCAAACGGAGTCATGCAATTCTACAGGCGCAAGCGTGCGTTTTTGCAATATGCTTGGCTTGTTTGCGATGGTAGCGCTCCGCCGACAAGCGGGAATTCTATGCGCGACATACAGCATTATGTGAATGGTGCGGCCGTGGCCGGCGAGTCCGGCCGGTTCGGCGACGTCTACGATCCCAACGTTGGCGAGGTGCAGGCGCGCGTGGCGCTGGCCAGTGCCGGCGAGTTGGATGCGGCGGTGCAGACGGCGGCGAAGGCGCAGGTCGGCTGGGCGGCGACCAATCCCCAGCGCCGCGCGCGGGTGATGTTCGAGTTCAAGCGGCTGGTCGAGGCCAACATGACGCCCCTGGCCGAACTGCTCTCCAGCGAGCACGGCAAGGTGGTGGCCGACAGCAAGGGCGACCTTCAACGCGGGCTGGAGGTGATCGAGTTCTGCTGCGGCATCCCGCACGCGCTGAAGGGCGAATACACCGAGGGCGCGGGTCCCGGGATAGACGTGTATTCCATGCGCCAGCCGCTGGGCGTGGTGGCGGGGATCACCCCGTTCAACTTCCCGGCCATGATCCCGATGTGGATGTTCGGCGTGGCGATCGCGGTCGGCAACAGCTTCATCCTCAAGCCCAGCGAGCGCGACCCGAGCTTACCGGTACGCCTGGCCGAGCTGATGATGGAAGCGGGCGCTCCCGCAGGCGTGCTCAATGTGGTGCACGGCGACAAGATCGCGGTCGACGCCATCCTGCACCACCCCGACATCCGGGCGGTCAGCTTCGTCGGCTCCTCCGACATCGCCCAGTACGTCTACGTGACCGGCGCGCAGCACGGCAAACGCGTCCAGGCCATGGGCGGGGCCAAGAACCACGGGATCATCCTGCCCGACGCCGACATGGACCAGGTGGTCAAGGACCTCTCCGGCGCGGCCTTCGGCTCGGCGGGCGAGCGCTGCATGGCCCTGCCGGTCGCGGTGCCGGTGGGCAGGAAGACCGCCGACGAGCTGCGTGAGCGCATGGTCGCCGAAATGGAGACGCTGAAGGTCGGCGTGTCCTCCGACGCTGCGGCCCATTACGGCCCAGTGGTCTCCTCGGCGCATCGTAACAAGATCGCCGACTACATCCAGATGGGCGTCGACGAAGGCGCCGAGCTCGTCGTCGACGGCCGTGACTTCAATCTGCAGGGTTTTGAGAAGGGCTTCTTCATAGGGGCGTCGTTGTTCGACCACGTGAAGACCGGGATGCGGACCTACCGGGAGGAAATCTTCGGCCCCGTGCTGCAGCTCGTGCGCGCCGACAGCTTTGAGGAGGCGCTGGCCCTGCCGTCCCAGCACCAGTACGGCAACGGGGTGGCGATCTACACCCAGAACGGCCGCGCGGCCCGCGACTTCGCCGCGCGCGTGAACGTCGGCATGGTGGGGATCAACGTGCCGATCCCGGTGCCGGTCGCCTACCACACCTTCGGCGGCTGGAAGCGCTCGGCCTTCGGCGACACCAACCAGCACGGCATGGAGGGGGTGAAGTTCTGGACCAAGGTCAAGACCGTCACCGCGCGATGGCCGGACTCGAGCCTGGAGGCCCATGCGGACTCCAGCTTCGTCATCCCGACGATGCAGTGAGGGGGTGCGTGCTTCGAGACGCCCCCTGCAAGGGCTCCTCAGCATGACGAAGCCGGGTATAGAGATTTGTGTTTCTTCCGTCACACCAGCCTACCTCCTTCGTCATCCTGAGGGGCGGATCGCCGGTCCGCGTCTCGAAGGACGCAGGGCGGCGGCCGCCATCCTGGAGAGCTAGAGCTTGGATTTCGCCTTCAACGATGACCAGACGGCGATCTGGGACACTGCGCGCGACTTCGCCTTGGCCGAGCTCGCACCCCACTCCGCCCGTTGGGACGAGGAGCACCACTTCCCTGTCGACGTGATGCGCCATGCGGCCGGGCTCGGCTTCGCGGCGTTGTACGTGCGTGAGGACGTGGGCGGCTCGGCGCTCTCGCGGCTCGACGCGACGCTGGTGTTCGAGGCGCTGAGCTATGGCGACGTGACGGTCGCGGCCTTCATCTCGATCCACAACATGGCGAGCTGGATGATCGACCGCTACGGCTCCGAGGCGCTGCGCCAGCGCCTGCTGCCGCGCATGGCCACCATGGAGCTGATCGGCTCCTACTGCCTGACCGAGCCGGGGTCGGGGTCGGACGCCGCCGCGCTGCGCACCACCGCCCGGCTCGACGGCGACCACTATGTGCTGAACGGCTCCAAGGCCTTCATCTCCGGCGCGGGCGTCAGCGACGTCTATGTCTGCATGGTGCGCACAGGTGGGGACGGGGCCAAGGGCGTCTCCGCCATCTTGGTGGAGAAGGGGACGCCGGGGCTCAGCTTCGGCGCGCCGGAGCGCAAGATGGGCTGGAACGCCCAGCCGACCGCCACGGTAAACTTCGACGACTGCCGCGTGCCGGTGGCCAACCGCGTCGGGGCGGAGGGCGAGGGCTTCCGCATCGCCATGAGCGGGCTGGACGGCGGGCGGCTGAACATCGGCGCCTGTTCGCTCGGCGGCGCGCAACTAGCGCTGGACACCGCCCAGGCCTACACCGCAACCCGCAGGCAGTTCGGCCGCGCGCTGAGCGACTTCCAGGCCACCCAGTTCAAGCTGGCCGACATGGCGACCGAGCTGGAGGCCGCGCGGCTGATGATCCGGAACGCCGCCGACGCCTTGGACAAGAAGCACCGCGACGCCACCAAGCTCTGCGCCATGGCCAAGCGCTTCGCCACCGACACCGGCTCGCGCGTGGCCAACGATGCGCTTCAGCTGCACGGCGGCTACGGTTACCTGAAGGACTATCCGTTGGAGCGGATCGTGCGCGACCTGCGCGTGCACCAGATCCTGGAAGGCGCCAACGAAATCATGCGCGTGATCACCGCCCGCGAGATGCTGCGCCAGTGAGCGAGCTCCCCGTCATCGCCCGCGTCGAGAGCGGCTGGGGGCGGCTGACGCTGAACCGGCCGGCGGCGCTGCACGCGCTGACCACGCAGATGTGCGAGATCATGGGCTCCGCGCTGCTGGCCTGGCGCGACGACCCGCAGGTCGCGGCCGTCATGATCGACCACGCCGGGCCGCGGGGCTTCTGCGCCGGCGGCGACATCCGCATGATCATGCAGAGCGGAGCGGAGGACGGTGTGGCCGCGCGCGCCTTCTTCGCCGCAGAGTACCGGCTGAACGCGCTCCTGTTCGGCTACGCCAAGCCGGTGGTGGCGCTGATGGACGGGGTGACGATGGGCGGCGGCGTCGGCGTCTCGGCGCCCGCGCGCTACCGGGTGGCGACCGAGCGCACCGTGTTCGCCATGCCCGAGACCGGCATCGGGCTGTTCCCCGACGTCGGGGGCGGCTGGTATCTGCCGCGACTGCCGGGCGAGACGGGGATGTGGCTGGCGCTCACCGGCGCGCGGCTGAAGGCGGCGGACTGCCTGCTGCTGGGCCTGGCCACCGACCATGTGCCGTCAGGCTCGATCGAGGCGCTGAAGGGTCGCCTACTTGGGGATGCCGGCGCGATCGACGCCGTGCTGACCGGGCTTGAGGCCGAGGCTGGCGAGCCGCCGCTGGCGCGCCAGCGCGCCGACATCGACCGCCTGTTCGCCGGCGACAGCGTGGAGGCGATCTTCGACGCCTTGCAGAGCGACGGCGGCGAGTGGGCGGCGGCGCAGCTCGCGACTCTCAAGACCAAGTCGCCCCAGGCCATGAAGGTCGCCTTCCGCCAGCTCCGCCTGGGCCGCGACATGGCGAGCTTCGAGGCCGAGATGGCGGTCGAATACCGCATCGCCGCCCGCGTCTGCCGCACGCCCGACTTCCGCGAGGGCGTGCGCGCGGTGATCGTGGACAAGGACAACGCCCCCCGCTGGGCCCCGCCCACGTTGGCGGGCGTGAGCGAGCAGTCGCTCGACGCCATCTTCGAGCCGTTGCCCGATGCAGAAGAGTGGACGCCGTTCGAGGGTGCGGGTGATTGAGGCCGGTGGCGCTGCGTGCTTCGAGACGGGCGCTCGGCGAGAGCCTTCCTCAGCATGACGCATGCAAGTGCGATCTACACCCTTCGTCATCCTGAGGAGCCCCGAAGGGGCGTTTCGAAGGACGCAGGGCGCCCCCAAGAGGCGTCGAACCAGCAGGCGATCCTCGCCTGGGAGGACCTGAAAGTATGACCCGCATCGCCTTCATCGGCCTCGGCAACATGGGCGCCGGCATGGCCGCGCGGCAGGCCGCCGCCGGCCACGAGGTGCGCGCCTTCGATCTCAGCGGCTTGGCGGTGGAGCGGGCTGTGCAGGCCGGCTGCAAGGCGGCAGGCTCCGCCGCCGACGCGGTGAAGGGCGCCGAGGTGATCGTCACCATGCTGCCGGCCGGCGGCCATGTGCGCCAAGTCTTCGCCGAGGCGGTGCTGCCGAATGCGGCCCAGGGCGCGCTGCTGATCGACTGCTCGACCATCGACGTGGACAGCGCCCGCGCAGTCGCGGCCGAGGCCGCCGCCGCCGGGCTGGGCTTCGCCGACGCGCCGGTCTCCGGCGGGATTGCGGCGGCGGAGGCGGGCACGCTCACCTTCATGGTCGGCTGCGAAGAGGCCCGCTTCGCCGAAGTCGGGGCGGCGCTGAAGCCGATGGCCAAGGCCGTGGTGCACGCGGGGGAGGCGGGTTCGGGCCAAGCGGCCAAGATCTGCAACAACATGGTGCTGGGCGTGACCATGCTGGGCGTCTGCGAGGCCTTTGCGCTGGCCGAGCGGCTGGGGCTGAAGGCGGACAAGTTCTTCGACATCGCCTCGCAGTCGTCGGGCCAGTGCTGGTCGGTCTCCAGCTACTGCCCCTGGCCGGGCGTCGGCCCCGCCTCGCCGTCCGATCGTGGGTATGAGGGCGGTTTCCTCGCCAAGTTGATGCTCAAGGACCTGAAGCTGGCGCAGGAGGCGGCCGCCCGCGCGGGCGCCGCCACGCCGATGGGCGCGCAGGCGCAAGGCCTCTACGCCCTGTTCGACCGGCTGGGCTATGGCGACAAGGATTTCTCCGGCGTGCTGCAGATGATGCGCGGCCATCTGGACGAGCTGGACGTGGAGGCGAGGGGCGGCCGATGAGCGACTACAACACCATCACGCTCGAGGTCGGCGGCGACGGCGTCGCCCTGATCCGGCTGAACCGACCCAAGGCGCTGAACGCGCTGAACGCCGAACTGCTGAGCGAACTCTCCGCCTGCGTGGAGGCGCTGGAGCGCGACGATCGCGTGCGCTGCCTGGTGTTGACCGGCTCCGACAAGGCCTTCGCCGCCGGCGCCGACATCAAGGAGATGGCGCCGAAGTCCTACGCCGACGCCTTCAAGGAGGACCTGTTCACCGAGACCTCGGAGAAGATCGTGCGGGCGCGCAAGCCGATCATCGCGGCGGTGGCGGGCTATGCGTTGGGCGGCGGATGCGAGCTGGCGATGATGTGCGACTTCATCATCGCCGCGGAGAACGCCAAATTCGGCCAGCCGGAGATCAACCTCGGCGTCATGCCGGGCATCGGCGGCACCCAGCGGCTGACCCGGCTGGTGGGCAAGTCCAAGGCCATGGACATGATGCTCACCGCGCGAATGATGGACGCGGCGGAGGCCGAGCGCTCGGGCCTGGTCAGCCGCGTGGTGCCGCTCGAACGACTGCTGGACGAGGCGATGGAGGCGGCGCGCAAGATCGCCTCGCTTTCGCCGCTCGCCGTGGTGATGAACAAAGAGCTGGTCGACACAGCGCTTGAGACCACCCTGACCGAGGGGATCAGGGTCGAGCGGCGGCTGTTCCATTCTCTGTTCGCCTTCGAGGACCAGAAGGAGGGCATGGCCGCCTTCACCGAGAAGCGCACGCCGCAGTTCAAAGGACGGTGAGCGTATCGCCGTCGGCTAGAGCCGACCGCAGGGACCTCAAGCCCGTGCCCTGCGGCATGACTTGGAGCGGGACGGGCCCGTTCACAGAGCTGGAAAGGCGTCGGCGAAACGGGTCCGCTCGGCGGCGCTCATGTGCAGGCCCAGCTTCGAGCGCCGCCAGAGAACGTCGTCGGGGGACTTGGCCCACTCCACGCGCTTCAGATAGGCCGTTTCCCGGGCGCTCAGGCCAGCGCCGAACGCCTGGCCCATGTCCGCCCAGCCGCCCGCGCCAGCCAGCATCTGCGGCAGCCTTGCGCCGTAGGCGCGACAGAGACGGGTCAGGTGCGGCTCTGTGAGCCAGGGATTCGCGTCAGCGATCTGCAAACGGAAGCGCTCGAAACCCTGGGGCAGCTCTCCGCCCGGCAGCTTGGCCGTCCTGGTCCACCCTTGCGCCTGGAAGCCGAGCCGCGGCTTGAGCAGGTCGAGCGCATGCTCGCCGAGCCTGCGGAAGGTGGTGATCTTGCCGCCGTAAACCGACAGCAGCGGCGCGGCCTGGTCGGGCGCATCGAGGTCGAGCACATAGTCGCGGGTGACGGCGGAGGCGTTCTCCTGGCCGTCGTTGATGAGAGGCCGCAGTCCGGCGTAGGTCCAGACGACATCCGACGGCGTCACCGCACGGGTGAAATAACCGCCGAGCGCTTGGCAGAGATAGGCGATCTCCTCGCCCGAAGCCTCCACCGGACCGGGATCGCCGTCCACCGGCAGGTCCGTGGTCCCGACCAGGGTGAAACGGCCCTCGTAGGGGATGGTGAAGATCACGCGCCCGTCGGAGCCTTGCAGCGTGTAGGCGTGGTCGCCCTCGTACAGACGGGGCACGACGATATGGCTGCCCTTGACCAGCTTGATCGAGCGACCCGGGCGGTTGGCGCCCAGCAGGCGGCCGACCTGCTCCACCCAGGGGCCGGCGGCGTTGACCAGGGCTCGGGCGAGAACCGTCTCCAGCCGATCGTCCTGGTGCTGCAAAACGGCGCGCCAGACTCCCTGTTCGCGGCGCGCAGAGAGCAGCCGGGTTCGCGTCAGGATGCGGGCGCCGCGCTCGGCGGCGTCTAACACCGCCAGCGTCACCATCCGCGCGTCATCCGTCCAGGCGTCGGAATAGGCGAAGCCGCGCGAGAACTCGGGCCTCAGCGGCTCACCCTCCCGGGTCCCGCGCAAGTCGAGGGTCCGCGTTCCGGGCAGGGAGCGGCGGCCGCCGATATGGTCGTAGAGGAACAGACCGGCTCGCAGCATCCACATGGGCCGCAGACCCCTGTGATGAGGGAGCACGAAGCGCAGCGGGTAGATCGTATGGGGCGCGGCCGCGAGCAGCACCTCCCGCTCGGCGAGCGACTCCCGCACCAGTCGGAACGCGCGGTATTCGAGATACCGCAGGCCGCCATGGATGAGCTTGGTGCTGGCCGAGGAGGTCGCTCCGGCCAGATCGCCCATCTCGCAGAGGGTGACCGACAAATCCCGTCCGGCGGCGTCGCGGGCGATCGCGCAGCCATTCGCACCGCCCCCGACGACCAGGAGGTCGACAGGCTGCGGGCGGGTGTCGGCTTGGCGAGGCGTCATGGCATGCTGTCCGCGCACACTGTCAGAGCGCCGGTCCAGCGGTTCATGGGCGAGCGTGCGAGATCAGAGCCGGCATCTTGGTCATCATCAGACAGCCTCACCAATCGACGCCTATCACCGCCGACGGCCCGGTCGCCCGATCGATCGGCAGGTCTAGGGCTGCCGGGCGGACGTCTCCGCCAGATAGGCCTTGCTCAGCGTCCCGAGCTTGGTGGCCGTAGGCAGCAGGGTGGGGTAGAATTGGACAAAGGTGGTGTCCGCAGCCGCGTGCTGTTGATGGCATGAGTAACACGCCTCCGAATAGGGGATCTGGCGGGCGGGCGCCCCTGCTGCGTCAAAGGCGAAAAAGCCCCAGCCGCCCTTGAACCGTGTTTGATCCTTTACGTGCGCCTCGGCGCCCTTGTAGTCGGTCGTCTGGAAAGCCCCGCTCCTGTCGATCGAGCCGTGAGGGGCGCCCCCGCGGTTCTCCAGCATGATCACGGTCTTGTCCGGCCATGTCCCCGACTTGAGGAAGGCCTTGTAGGCGGCGGGCGGGGCGAAGGTATTGTCGAACACGTCCTTGCCGACTGTGGCCGGCTCAGCGGTGTAGCTCATGTTCAATCCAGAGCTAAGGAACACCCACTCCCGATAGTCGGCCGGTAACAGCATGCGCCCGCTGGCGTCATAGCGAGGCGCGGCGCCGTCTGGCGCTGGAGCCGGGACTGCGCCGATGAGAAGTACGGCGGCGAGAGCCGTACCGTAAAGGCTTAGAGGGGTCATGGTTGGGTCCGAACCTCGCTGATGACCTATAGAGCCGCCATGTCGGCCCCAGCGGTCAAGCCGGAGCGACATGCGAAGACGCGAGACGGCGTCGCCGATCCGAAAGCCGGGTGCTCAAACTCGGCGTCTGCCATGCACCCGCCGCTGCAACGCGGAACCGAAGCTCCTCAAGGCCCTTATCAGGCCGATCAGCGGGCGGCGTGGAGGCGGCTTAGATGGCGTTCATCAAGGCTCGGGACGGCACCCAACTCTACTACAAGGACTGGGGAGCCGGGCGACCCGTCGTCTTCGTGCACGGCTGGCCTCTGAACGCCGACATGTGGGACTATCAAATCGCCCACCTGGCCGCCCACGGCGTGCGCGCAATCGCCTATGACCGCCGCGGCTTCGGGCGCTCGGACCAGCCCTGGATGGGCTACGACTACGACACGCTCGCAGACGATCTTTCCGACATCATCGAGGCGCTGGAGTTGACCGACATTGGTTTGGTGGGCTTCTCCATGGGGGGCGGCGAAGTGGCGCGTTACCTTGGCCGCCACGGCTCGGCACGGGTCTCACGGGCCGTGCTGGTGTCTGCGGTGACGCCCTATCTGTTGAAGACCGCCGAGCATCCGGACGGCGTCGACGTCTCCGTCTTCGACAGGATGGTGGAGGGTCTGATGAAGGACCGTCCCCATTTCCTCGCCCAGTTCGGCCCGCAGTTCTACGGCCGATCACTGCTCGACCCCAAGGTCTCCGACGAGACCCTGCAGTGGACAATGATGATGGCTTTACAGTGCTCCTCGCGTGCGACCCAGGCCTGTGTCCGAGCCTTTTCAGAGACGGATTTCCGCCAGGACCTGCCGCGCTTCGGGGTGCCGACGCTGGTGGTGCACGGTTCGGCGGACAAGACCGTGCCGATCGACGTCGCCGGCCGCCAGAGCGCCAAGCTGATCCCCGGCGCCCAGTTCATCGAGTACGAAGGCGAACCGCACGGGCTGTTCATCACCGCCAAGGACCGGCTCGGCGCCGACCTTCTCACCTTCCTGCGAAACTAACCGGTTCTTGGTGGAGAGGCGCAGGTTCCGCTTGCAACGTGCGATCGGCTGTGGCGTCGTCGCCTCTGTGCGGTTACGGCCGAACGAGGCTTCGCACAGGGTGCGCGCTGACAGGGGCTCTTTGCAGCGGCTTGGAAATTACGGCCGGCGGCGTCCTGGAGCGGGCGCAATGATCAACGCCGGGGCGAAGAGGACGAGATTTTATGGCTACGGGTAAGGTGAAGTGGTTCAATACGGCCAAGGGCTTCGGATTTATCCAGCCCGATGACGGCGGGCAGGACATCTTCGTCCACGTCTCAGCAGTGGAGCGGGCCGGGCTCTCCCAGCTCGATGAAGGGCAGACAGTCAACTACGATCTCGAGCAGGACAGCCGCTCGGGCAAGACTGCGGCGGGAAACCTTGAAGTGACCGGCTCGGCCGCGCCGAGCGCCCGCGCGCCACGTCCGCCGAGACCAGGCGGGTTCGGCGGCGGTGATCGCGGTGGTTACAACGACCGCGGCGGCGGTGGCGGCTTTGGTGGGGGCGGCGGAGGCGGCGGCTTTGGAGGCGGCGGCGGAGCCCCTCGTGGCGGCTTCGGCGGCGGTGGCGGTGGCGACCGGGATCGTGGTGGGTTCGGCGGTGGTGCGGGCGGCGGTGCTGGGGCTGCGCGCGGCGCTGGGGCGGTCATGGGTTCGGGCACAGGCAAGGTGAAGTGGTTCAACGCCACCAAGGGCTTCGGCTTCATCCTGCCGGATGAGGGCGGGCCCGACATCTTCGTCCACGTCTCGGCCGTCGAGCGCGCCGGCTTGAACAGCCTGGATGAAGGTCAGACGGTCGCCTACGACCTCGAGCAGGATCGTCGCACCGGGAAGACGTCGGCGGGAAACCTTCGGGTCGTCGGCTAAGCCACACGTCAGAGTCAACTCTTCGACGGCTCCGTCCCATTCGGGACGGAGCCGTTTTCACGTCTACTTCCGTGCGGCCAGGATCGCGTCCAGCCTTGCGGGCGCGCCGGCTATCCGCTCCAGATGCGGATAGCGGAGTCCGCCATTGTAGCTGATACGGACGGGCCGGATGTGATCGCCGGTCTTAACCAGCAACTCGATGACGCCCGAAGCCTTGGCCGCCGTGATGGCGTCCTTCAACTTATCCATGTCATAGGCCAAGCCGTTGACCGCCACGATGGAGGCGCCGGTGATCAGGCCCGCATCAAACGCCGGTCCGTTCCAGCGCACGTCGACGAGCTTACCGTCCTTGTCCAGGACGGCGCCTATCGAGGAGCTCAGATCGGTGATCTTGCGCTCCTTCTCCGCGTCCTTGAAGAAGGCCGTAGGCGTGTCTGTATAGACCAACCGGTAGCCTCCGCGGGTCAGTCCGTCCAGGGGCGCGCCCGGCCCGTGCCCGTCCAGGCGCGTGCGCAGGAAGCTCGCCCAGTCGTACGGAACGACCGCGTTCAGCGCCGCCACCACCTCCTCGAAGGTGTAGGTGTCGGTCACATAGCTTCCGTCCCGCACCCCGAAGAAGCCGCGGGCGAAGTCGTCGAGCGACTTGGACCCGCCGGTGCGCTCGCGGATCAGGGTGTCGGCGTCCAGCCAGATCAGCTGGCCCTCGGAATAGTAGTCTTCGCTGCGCTGCCAGCTCCGCCATGAGATCGGCCGCCGCTCGGAGGCAATCGGGTCGTTGGTGGTGTCTTCCAACGCCTTCCACTCGCGCCCGACCCGCTCGTTATAAGTGGAGGCGGTGGAGGCGATGGCGTCGAGCGCCTGCTGCCGCGTCCACAGCCCGGACCGCGCGGCCAGGACATAGCCCCAGTACTGGGTCTGGCCCTCATAGACCCAGAGCAGGGAGTCTCGCATCGGAACGTTGAAGTTCGGCGTCCACAGGTCGGCGGGCCGGCGGAACTTGCCATTCCAGGAGTGGGTGTATTCGTGCGCGAGCAGATCACGTCCAGGCGCGCTCGTGTCCCAGTCGGTGAAATAGCCTGGCCGCGTACCATCCTCGCTTGAACGATGGTGCTCCAGCCCTTCCCCACCCATCTCGTCGCTCAGCCACAGCAAGAAGTCGTAGTGGTCGTAATGATGCGAGCCATAAAGGGCGTACGCCTGCCTGATCAGCTCACGATGGACCGCGATCTGCTCAGGCGTGGCGACCAGGTCTTCGGGACGGTCGGCGATGATGTCCAACCGGACCAGCGCGGGCGAGTCGCTGAGCACGATCTGCTTGAAGTAGCGCCCGGCGATCAGAGGCGAATCGACTAGCGTGTTCAGTGTCACCGGCGCGAAGCTGACCACGTCGCCCTGGCGCGAGGCGCCGTCCAAGGCAGCGGCGAAGCTCCAGCCGGCCGGCAGGGCGACGCTTGGCTTGTAAGTGACGTCGCGGGAGAAATAGCCCGCCGGATAGAGCGCGACGGTGTTCCACTCCAGGTTCAGCATCTCCGGCGTGGCCGACACTCGGCCGACCCGTCCCTCGGTCGGCGTCAGGAACTGGTAGCGCAGATCAAGGCTCGACACGCCGGTTGGGACGTCCAGGTGGAAGGCGTAGACGTGCGCGGGATCGCGGGTCCACTCCACCCTCCGGCCGTTCGCGGTGATGATCAGCCCCGCCAGCTGGTCCAGCGGACCGGTCGGGGAGTGGGTCCCGGGCAGCCATTCGGGGTAGAGCAGCACCATGGGTCCGGGTGCGGCGACCGGCACGACTTCATGCACCTGGACGATCCGGCGGGTTACGTCACGAGCATCGGCTTCGAGGACGATCTGACCCGGGTAAGGCGCATCGCGAGGTGTGGCGAGCGGCGGCGGTGAGGCCACAGGCTGCGGCTGGGGAGGCTGGGCATAGGCCGCGCCGGCGAGGGGCGCGAAGGCGATCAAGGCGGACAGCATGCGCTTCAACAGGCGGATCCTTGCTCTGCGTCGACGACCCATGTCGCCGCTGCAAGCCCTTGCCATAACAGTTCAGCTTGGGTTCAGGAAACGTCAGCCTATCTATGCATCGACGCGTCGGCTCAGAGGATCGAGTCAAAGCGATAGTGGAGTTCCCAGCCCATGAAGTTGAAGGATTTGGCGGCAGCCGCCTGCGCTCTCACCCTCGTCGTTCCTGTGGCGGCGTCCGCCCAGCGCGGGGGTGGTTTCCACGGCGGAGGAGGTTTTCACGGCGGTGGAGGATTCCACGGCGGCGGCTTTGGCGGCTACCATGGCGGCTTTCGTGGTGGTTACGGGGGGTATCGCGGTGGCTTCTATCGGGGAGGCTATGGCGGATTTGGTTATGGCCGCTTTGGGTACGGCGGTTTCTTCCCCTATTATGGTTTCGGTCTTGGCCTAGGCTTTGGTCTGGGATTGGGCGCGCTTTATGCTTACGACTTTGATGCGCCCTACTACTATTACCCGGCGGGTTACGGCTATGGCGGCTACGGATATAGCGGCGACGGCTATGACGGCTACGGCGAGGATTACGGATCTGGTGGAGGTTACGACAGCGCGCCGCCTTCGCCGCAAGGCCAGGATCCTTGGGCGCAGGAGTCCCAATCGGAACAGCGCGCGGCCGCGCCACCGCCGGCCCAGGTCGCGCCCACCGCGCGTGTACCAGCCGGAACCGCCGGCTGCGGCCGGTGGGTGTGGAGCGCCGGCCAGGATCGCTACAACTGGGACCAGAGCGGCTGCTGACCACCGCTTCGCTCGGACTTGAAAGACGGCGCCGCTTAGGAGCGGCGCCGTTTTTGTTTGAGGCGGCCGCCCGAGCGGAACTTGAACCGGAACCTTGACGCTAGCTCAGGGCTCCACGCAGGTTATGAACCATGGCTCCCCTCAAGCTCGCCATCATCGGCTATGGCAAGATCGCCCAGGACCAGCACATCCCGGCGATCGCCGCTTCGCCGACCTTCGAGTTGGCGGCCGTCACCAGCCGCCACGCCAAGACGATCCCAGGCGTCGAGCGGGTCTTCGCCAGCGAGGAGGAGATGTACGCAGCGGCTCCGGACATCGCCTGCGTGGCGGTGTGCAGTCAGCCGGGCCTGCACTACGAGAGCGCCCGGCGCGCCCTGCTGGCCGGCAAGCACGTGCTCCTGGAGAAACCGCCCGCCGCCACCTTGGGTCAGGCCCGCGCGCTGGCGCACCTTGCTGAAGACAGGGGGCTGACGCTGTTCACGACGTGGCACGCGCGCCAGAACCCCGCCGTAGCCGAAGCCGCTTCCCGGCTCCTCGGCGAGGACGTGCGCAGCCTGAAGATCACCTGGAAGGAAGACGTGCGCAAATGGCACCCGGGCCAGGACTGGATCTGGGCGTCCGGCGGCTTCGGGGTCTTCGATCCCGGGATCAACGCCCTGTCGATCGTCACGGCGATGCTTCCCATGGCCATCTTCGTCCGATCGGCCAAGCTGAGCATACCGGCCAACCGGGAACAGCCAGTCGCCGTGGACCTGGTGTTCGGTTCTGAACCGGAGGCCGACAGTCTGACGGCGCAGTTCGACTGGCGGCAGACGGGCGACCAGATCTGGGATGTCGAGGTGCAGACCCGCAGCGGCCACACCCTCCTCGTATCGGGCGGCGGAGCGACCCTGAGCGTGGACGGGGCGGCGGTGCAGACCGGGCCCGCCCAGGAATACGCCGATCTCTACGCCCGTTTCGCCGACCTGCTCGCCGGCGGCTCTCGCGATGTGGACCTGCGGCCTTTCGAACTCGTAGCCGACGCCATCCTCTGCGCGGAACGCACGGTGGTCGACCCGTTTCAGGACGCTTGAGCCGGCAACCTGTAGGCCTGCAGCAGGTCGTCGCCAGAAGTTGGCGGAGCATGCAACCTTAGTCGCGCGCTAAGATGAGGAACCCTGTCCACTTCAATATGCTGGGCCAACGTCATCAGGTATAGTAGTTCTTCCTTGGTGCGTAGGTCATAATTGGCGAAGCGCCGCCGCCCTTCGTTGAAGTCGCGGTCACTCAATTCCATGTCTGCATGCCGCGCCCAGGGGGAGTCGGTTTGACTCGCGTCTAGTCCGGCGCCTTCGTTCAACGGGGTCTTGGTGCGGTCTCGGATCGTCGACGGGAGATCGCTGGGATAGAGGTCGAACAGGGCCCGCAAGGGCTGCTTGCCAACACCGGCGCTGCTTACCAACGCTGATGCGTCCAGCGCCAGGGCGTGGTTGATCACTTCAGGATCAAGGAAGGGTTCGCGAGCCTCCAACTGCCAGCCCATGCTCATCCGGTCGAGTCGCTGCAGGTTGCTCCTGTGCATGCTGCTCAAGCACTGATCCCGCAGGGCTGCGCCGTCGTCGTCTCCAGCGCCAAACCCCAATTCCAACGGACGGTAGCCGGCGAACAGTTCGTCTGCTCCCTCGCCGCACAAGGCCACGCGAAAACCATCCTCATGTATGCGCCGCGAGAGCAGCCCCGTGCAGTAGCTGTCGCGCACCACAGCCGGCTCGAAGCTCTCGCACCGCAAAACCGTGCAAGCGATCTGGGCTGCGATGTCGTCAGGGTCATCAAACGCGACCATGCGGAGTTCGAGCCCGCTCCGCTCTGCATAGGTGCGAGCATAGGGCAGATCGGGGGCATGTGGGCCGCCCAGGAAATATCCCGGCGCCGAGCCGCCCGCGCGCCGGACGTAGTGCGCGATCAGCGTGCTGTCGATTCCGCCGCTGAACATCAGAGCGAAGTCCAAGCCCGACGGCATCCGACGCTCGACAGCCGCCTGCAAGGCAACATCCAAAGCCTTTGGATCAGCCTGCCGTCCTCCGGATGAAGCCGTTGAGATCGCCGAGGCATAGGGGGCGCATGAACGTCGCGACAGCACGTGTCCCGGCGGCAGCAGCATGACCAAGCCCTCCGGAAAAGCCTTGAGGAGCGGCGTCATCTCAGAACAGAAGACAAAGCCCTGCTCTCGCTGAATGACGTAGAGGGGCTTGACGCCGAGGGGATCGCGGACAGCGATGAATTCCCCGGCGTCGACGTCAAGCGCCACGAAGGCGTACATGCCGATCAAGCGGGTCAAGGTAGCGCGTGCGCCCCAGACGCTCAGCGCAGCGGCCAAGACCTCGGTGTCGCTATCGCTATCAAAGCGCGCACCGCAGGCTCGCAGTTCGGCCTGCAATTCCCGATAGTTGTAAATCTCTCCATTCATCGCCACGACCATACGGCCGTCGAAGGAGACCTTAGGCTGCATGCCCCCAACCGCGTCGACAATCCGCAGACGGCGGGTGGCCATCGCGGAACGTGGGATCGGCGACGTCACAGGATCATCCACGTCGCCTCGGTGAGCAAGCCCGCCGATCATCTGCGACACCAGCGCCGACGCATCGTCTAGATCGATTGCAACGGCGATGCCGCACATGTCACGGATTCCAAATGTGAGGAGCCGCACCTCACATGCTTGAGCAAAGTCCTTTTGAGGTTTCTGAGCCGTTTACGGCGCTATGCGGACGAGCGGCGGGTCAGGGTGCATCGCAGGAACAGATGGAGCCGAAGGCGGGCTCGCCCACGCGCCCGGCGGTCCTAGGATGACGACGCCGGCGAGCGTAAGAGCGGAGACGGCCGCCAGCGCCGACGCCGCCAGAACGGGCGTTACCGCCTGGCGATAACGAGGGGCGGAGAGGCGATCACGCGCAGCGTCTATCGTCAGCTCGGCACGAGACGTCAAAACCATCATGGCTGCTACTCGCCCGTAGAATCCTTAACGGCGCGTAAGACGACACGCTTGGAGCATCACGTGCGAGCGCTTATTAGCGGACGCCCCGCCTCTCGGCCCCCTCACAATCATGTCCATGATTCTGGTCATCGATAACTACGACAGCTTCACCTACAACCTCGTGCACCAACTGGAGGAGCTGGGGGCGGAAACGGTGGTCCGTCGCAACGACGCCATCGCGGTGGAGGAAGCCTTGTCGCTCCACGCCGAAGCCATCCTTCTGTCGCCCGGTCCCTGCACGCCGCGAGAGGCCGGCGTCTGCCTGCCGCTGCTGGCCGCCGCGCCCGCCGACCTGCCGATCCTGGGCGTGTGCCTAGGCCACCAGGCCATCGGCGAGGCCTTCGGCGGCGAGGTGGTGCGAGCCAGAACGCTGATGCACGGCAAGACCAGCCCGATCCGCCATGCCGGCCAGGGCGTCTTCGCCGGCGTGGACGACGGCTTCACGGCGGCGCGTTACCACAGCCTGGCGGTCCGCCGCGACACCCTCCCCCCTGCCCTGCACGTGACAGCCTGGACCGACGATGGCGAGATCATGGGCCTGGCGCATGCGGACCGTCCCATCCACGGCGTGCAGTTCCATCCGGAGTCGATCGCCACTCCGGACGGGCGTCACCTGCTGTCCAACTTCTTGATGCTGGCGGGCGTCGCGCGGCGGACGACGGCTGCAGCGTGAGCGAGGCTTTCCGGCCCCTCCTGGCCCGCCTGGCCGATGGCGCGACCCTGTCGGAGACCGACGCCGAACAGTTCTTCGCCGCCTGTCTGCGAGGCGAGGCGACCCCGGCGCAGGTGGCGGCCGCCGTCACGGCCATGCGGCTGCGCGGCGAAACCGTGGGCGAGATCACCGCCTGCGCCCGCGCCATGCGCCGCTCGGCCACTCGGCTGGAGCATCCCTTCCAGGTGGTCGACACCTGCGGCACCGGCGGCGACGGCGCTCACACATACAACGTCTCCACCGCGGCGGCCCTGGTGGCGGCGGGCGGTGGGCTGAAGGTGGCCAAGCACGGGACCCGTGCTCTGTCCTCACGCTCCGGCTCCTCCGACGTCCTGGCGGCGCTCGGGGTGAACATCGAGGCGACGCCGGCGCAGTCGCTGCGGGCGCTGGAGGAGGCCGGGCTCTGCTTCCTGTTCGCCCCCGCCCACCACGGGGCCATGCGACACGTCATGCCAGTGCGCGCCGAGCTTGGCTTTCGCACCGTGTTCAACCTGCTTGGGCCGCTGTCCAATCCCGCCGGCGCCCAGCGCCAGGTCATGGGCGTTTACGACCTGCGCTTGGTGGAGCCCCTCGCCCGGGTGCTTGGCGCGCTCGGATCGGAGCGGGCCTGGGTGGTCCATGGTTCCGGCCTCGACGAACTGACCACCACGGGCCCGAGCGACATCGCCGAATGGCGCGACGGGAGCGTGCGCCTGTTCCGCATCACGCCGGAGGCCGTGGGCCTGCCCCGCGTACGCCCTGAGGACCTGCGCGGCGGCGATCCCGCCGACAACGCCCACGTCCTCGCCGAACTGCTGGACGGAGCGCGCGGCCCTTACCGCGACATCGTGCTGCTGAACGCCGCCGCCGCCTTCCTAGTGGCCGAGGCCGAGGAGACGCTGGAAGCGGGCCTGACGCGGGCCGCCGCCGCCATCGACGATGGCCGCGCCCGGACCGCCCTGGAGCGCCTGGTCACCATCACCAACACGCCGGAGAGCGCCGCATGACCGACGTTCTCTCCCGCATCGCCGCCTACAAGCGCCAGGACGTGGCGGAGCGGAAAGCCCGCGCGCCTCAGGCGGAGATCGAGCGGTTGGCTTCGGCCGCCCCGCCGGTCCGCGGCTTCCGCGCGGCGCTGGCGGCGAGCGAGGGCCTAGCCCTCATCGCCGAGATCAAGAAGGCGAGCCCGTCCAAGGGCCTGATTCGCGCCGACTTCGACCCGCCGGTCCTGGCCCACGCCTATGCAGACGGCGGCGCCGCCTGCCTGTCGGTGCTCACCGATATGCCGAGTTTTCAGGGCGAGGATGCCTATCTCGTGGCCGCCCGCGCTGCGGTGACGCTGCCGGTGCTGCGCAAGGACTTCCTGGTCGATCCCTGGCAGGTGGCCGAGACGCGCGCGCTGGGCGCCGACGCCGTCTTGGTGATCCTGGCCATGGTGGACGACGGGTTGGCGGGCGAACTGATGGCGGAAGCGACCCGCTTCGGCCTGGACGCCCTGGTGGAGGTGCACGACGAAGCCGAACTCGCCCGGGCTACAATGCTCGGCGCGACCCTGATCGGTGTGAACAACCGCGACCTACGCACCTTCGTCACCGATCTCTCGGTGTTCGAGCGCCTGGCTCCCCTGGCGCCGCCCGACGCCCTCCTGGTCGCGGAGAGCGGTGTCGTAGACCACGGCGACGCCGTCCGATTGCGGCGTGCAGGCGCTCATGCCCTGCTGGTCGGCGAGAGCCTCATGCGGCAGGCTGACGTGAGCCTGGCGACCAAGATGCTTCTGCATCCTGCTGGAGACAGCTGAACCGGACCTTGGCCGCCCGAGCGGGCGTCCTAAGCCGACGCTGCCTCCTCCGCGATCACTTCGAACTTGACCAGGGTCGAGGCGCCGAAGGTGGTGGAGATGGCCACGTCAGTGGCGTCGCGGCCATAGCCCTGCAGGATGCGGCCGATGCGAGGCTTGTTGTGGCGCGCGTCGAAGGTGCGCCACCGGCCGCCCAGGAAGACCTGGAACCAGGCCGAAAAATCCATCGGGCCTGGGATCGGGGCTATGCCGATGTCGCCGAGATAGCCCGTGCAGTAGCGCGCCGGGATGTTCATGCATCGGCAGAGCGTCACCGCCAGATAGGCGAAGTCGCGACAGACGCCGACCTGATCCTGGTGCGCGCCGTGGGCGGTGCGATCGATACG
>CAXTEX010000016.1:27583-30310 GCA_964243445.1 uncultured Caulobacteraceae bacterium
GATGGTAGCCGAAGGTGATGCGGTGGTGGGCGTAGTCGACGATCGCCTGCACCCGTCGCCATCCCTCCGGCGTGCCCGCGAACTCGGCCCAGGCGGTGTCCATCAGATAGTCGGTCTCGCAGTAGCGCGAGCCGAGCAGATAGACCAGCACCTCGTCCGGCAGGTGCTGGATCGCATGCTGCTCGGCGTCCAAGGCCACCTCATCCGGGTCGCCGGAGTCGGCGATGACGAAGTCGCTGGAGAAGGTGATCCGACCCGGCGGGGCCAGCAGACGATGGCAGATGTTGCCGAACTGGTCGCGATAGGCGTGCAGCGGCACGTCGGGCGTGACCCGCACCTCCTGGGGCGTGACCAGATCGCCCAGCCGCTCGGGCCGGACGCTGAGGAGCAGCATCATGGGCGTCGCAGAGCCGTGGTCGTAGGCGATCTCATAGCCCGCGCGGATGTGCATGCTCAAATTCTCCTGCGGGAAAGGCGGACAGGGCCGAAGACCACCACTGCAGTCGGTCGTCAGGCGACCAGACGCATGGCCGTATCGCCGCCTTCCACCCCGACGTCCACCTCTACATCCATGCCCAGGAAGTCGTCGGCATGCCCCTGGTAGCTGCCGTGGAGCGGCGTGGCCTGGCCAGGGTCGCGGGTCACGGCGACGCGGATGAGATCGGTGTTGCCGACGATGCCGTTGGTCGGGTCGAACTCCACCCAGCCGCAGCTCGGCAGGAAGACCTGAACCCAGGCGTGGGTGTGTCCGCCGCCGGCGCGCTTGGGACCGCCGCCGCCGCTGCGGCTGTAGACGTAGCCGGACACGAAGCGGGCGGCGAGACCCAGGGAACGCGCGGCCTCCATCATCAGCATGGCGAAGTCGCGGCATGTGCCCGAGCCCAGGTGAAGGGTCTCCAACGGCGGCTGGGCGGGTCCGTACAGACGCTGGCAGTAGCGGAACTCGCGCCGGATCGCATGAGCCATGTCCGACAGCGCCGCCAATAGTCCGGTCGGCCCGTCGCGACGCAGGAACTGCTGCGCCCAGCGCTCGAGCACCCGGTCAGGATCGGAGTGAAGCCGCTCGATGGAGCGCATCAGGTCCGGCAGGTCCTCCGCGCTGTAGGCGAAGGGGAAGGTCTGGGCGGAGGCGTCGATCAGGTCCTGCTTGTCGGTCACCAGCGGGGCGGGCGCATGCTCCAGCCGCACCTGGCTCTCGAAGCTGATCGCGTCCGCATGGCCGGTGAAGCGGGCGACGCCCACGCAGTTGCCGAACACGTCGTGCACGAAGCGGAGCTCGACCGGCTCCGGCGCGATGACGAGACGTGACTCCAGGATGCGCTGGTCGTAGCTCTCCAGCGGCCGGAACATCACCCGATGCTCGCCGAACGTCACCGGACGACGGTAGCGATAGCGGGTCAGGTGTCTGATGTTGATCGTCGGCATCGCTACAAGCTAACGAGGGAGTCGTTGATAAGATCGATGTTTCGTCTCGCCGCAGCCGATCCCCATCCGGTCATTGTGCAGAATGCAGGCAGTTACAGCCCATACCTGCTCGTCTGCGACCATGCTGGGCGCCGGACGCCCGAAGCGATGGGCGACATGGGGCTGCCGGCTGCGGAATGGGATCGCCATATCGCCTATGACATCGGCGCTGCCGGGCTGTCGGCGCGACTGGCCGAGGCGCTCGGCGGCGCCTGCGTGATCGAACAGGTCTATTCGCGCCTGCTGATCGACTGCAACCGCGCCCCTGCCCGCGCCGACGCCATACCGACCGTTGCGGACGGCGCGGAGGTGCCCGCCAACCGAGACCTGACCATGGACGCTCGGCAGGCGCGGACCGAGGCCATCCACACGCCCTACCATGCCGCCATCGCTGCGGAGCTTGACGCGCGGACCGCCCGACGCCTGTCGACCTCTCTGATCCTGATTCACAGCTTCACCCCTATCATGGGAGGGGTCGTCCGGCCGTGGCAGGTCGGCGTGCTGCACCAGGGCAACGCCTTGTCGCTGGCCGCCCTCGCTTGGCTCAAGGCTCGGGGCGGGCTCACGGTCGGCGACAACCAGCCCTACGCCATGGACGACATCGACTATACGGCGCCGCTGCACGCCGGCGGACGTGGCCTGGAATATCTGGAGCTGGAGACGCGCCAGGACCTGATCGCCGATGCGGACGGTCAGGCCCGCTTCGCCGCCCTCTACGCCGAGATGATGGGTGATCTCTCGACTCAGTAGGTCGTCGTGGCGGCCGCCACGGCGTATGGGGCCAGGAAGCCGTCCACCACGATACGCAGCGCCTGCAGCAGCAGCAGCAGGATGATGGGGCTAATGTCGATGCCGCCGAGGTTAGGCAGGAAGCGCCGGATTGGACGCAGCATAGGATCGGTCAGCTGATCCAGCGTCTTGACAATCCGATACATGGTCGGGTTGCGAAGGTTGATGACGTCGAAGGCGACCAGCCAGCTCAGGATCGCCGAGACGATGACAAGGAAGATGGCCAAGCCGATCAGGCTGTTGAACAGGAAAAGCAGGGCAGCGATGATCGGCATGACGGTCTCCAGCGACGCGCCGTCTGTGCACGCGTTTACAGTCGCGCTCAAGCTGGCGTTCCCCCGCCACCCGGCCGCTTGACAGAGCCAGGATGAGCGGACACATGTCCGCGCCTCGTAAGCGCCCTTTGGCGCGTACGAGGCTGATCCTGGGGCCGTAGCTCAGTTGGTAGAGCGCCTCGTTCGCAATGAGGAGGTC
>CAXTEX010000017.1:0-30038 GCA_964243445.1 uncultured Caulobacteraceae bacterium
CTGTCGGGCAAGGGGCTGCCGACCTCGGGCTCGGTCGGCTACGAGATCTTCGACAGCGCGCCGGCGCTCGGCCAGACCGACTTCGTCCAGACCCTGAACCGCCAGCGGGCGCTGGAGGGCGAGCTGGCGCGCACCATCCGCTCCATCCAGGGCGTCAGCTTCGTGCGCGTGCACCTGGTCATGCCCAAGCACCAGCTGTTCGAGGAGGACGCCGAGCAGCCCTCCGCCTCCATCCTGATCGCCACCGGGGGCGGCCGCATCGGCGCCGAGCAGGTGCGCGCCATCCGCAACCTGGTGGCGGGCGCCGTGCCCGAGCTGAAGGCTGAGCGGGTCAGCATCACCGACCAGCAGGGCGAACTGCTCGCCGCCGAGGGCGACGGGGCGGTCGACGGCGCAGGCGGCGGCGAGCGCAGCCAGGTCGAGGAGCGCATCCGTCGCACGGTGAAGGACATCGTGGAGGGCGTGGTCGGTCCGGGCCACGCGCGGGTGCAGGTGACGGCCGACGTGGACATGGCCGCGGTCACCACCCAGTCGGAGCATTTCGATCCGGACGGCCAGGTGGTGCGCTCCACCCAGACCTCGGACGAGAAGTCCAACGAGCTGAAGGCCAACCCCGCGGGCGTGACCTCGGCCTCCCAGAACGTGCCGGGCGCCGCGCCGCCGACGTCAGGCTCGGGCGACACCTCCAACACCGGCAAGCAGGACGAGACCACCAATTACGAGATCTCCAAGACCACCACCACCGAGGTGCGCCAGCCCGGCGCGGTCAAGCGCCTGTCGGTGGCGGTGGCGGTGGACGGCACGACCGGGGCGCCGGTGCACGGCAAGCCCGGCCCCTACACGGCGCGCACGGCCGAGGAGATGAAGCATATCGACGAGCTGGTGCGCTCGGCCATGGGCTATGACGACAAGCGCGGCGACCAGCTCAGCGTGGTCAACGTCAAGTTCGACCGCGACCTGCAGGGCGACGGGGCCAGCGTCGCCTCCGCCTTCAGCTTCGACAAGAACGACGTGATCCGCCTGGCCGAGCTCGGCGTGATGGCCGTGGTCGCGGCCTTGATCATCTTCTTCGTGGTCAAGCCGATGCTGAAGACGGCGGGGGCTGGCGGGCTTGCGGTGACCGCGCTGCAGGCGACGCCGCGGCTGGGCTCGGACGGCCAGCCGGTCGCCGGCGCGCTGCCCTATCAGGGAGCCGCCCTGGCCCTGCCGGGACCCGAGGGGGATGGGCGCATCGACATCGCCAAGGTCGACGGCCAGGTGCGGGTCTCCTCGGTCAAGCGGGTGTCGGAGTTCGTGGAGCGCCACCCTGAGGAGTCGGTGGCGATCCTGCGCGGCTGGCTGCACGAGAGCTGAGCCCCGTGCCCGCCAAACGCCCCGCCATCGACAGCGCCGACAAGCTGAGCGGCCCGGAAAAGGTCGCCGTGGTCATGCTCGCGCTCGGCGAGGAACACACCCGGCTGTGGGAGTCCATGGACGAGCAGGAGATCCGCGAAATCTCCCAGACCATGTCGGGCCTGGGCACCGTCTCCTCCGCCGCGGTGGAGACGCTGCTGACCGAGTTCGTCTCCGGGATGAGCGGCACGGGGGCGATCATGGGCTCCTTCGAGCAGACCCAGCGTCTGCTCGGCGCCTTCATGCCGACCGACAAGGTCGAGGCGCTCATGGACGAGATCCGCGGGCCGGCGGGCCGCACCATGTGGGACAAGCTGGCCAATGTGAACGAGGCGGTGCTCGCCAACTATCTCAAGAACGAATACCCCCAGACGGTCGCGGTGGTGCTCTCCAAGATCAAGGGCGAGCACGCCGCGCGGGTGTTGTCGGCCCTGCCCGAGGATTTCGCCCTTGAGTGCGTGCAGCGGATGCTGCGCATGGAGCCGGTGCAGCGCGACATCCTCGACAAGATCGAGCAGACCCTGCGCACAGAGTTCATGAGCAATCTCGCGCGCACCTCCAAGCGCGACAGCCACGAGGTCATGGCGGAGGTGTTCAACAACTTCGACCGCCAGACCGAGACCCGCTTCCTCAACGCCCTGGAGCAGCGCAACAGCGAGGCGGCCGAGCGCATCCGCTCGCTGATGTTTGTGTTCGAGGACCTCGGCAAGCTCGATCCCGGCGGCATCCAGACCCTGCTGCGCGCCGTCGCCAAGGACCAGCTCGCCATAGGGCTGAAGGGCGCTTCGGAGACCCTGCGCGAGCTGTTCTTCTCCAACATGAGCGAGCGGGCCGCCAAGATCATGCGCGAGGACATGAACGCCATGGGCCCGGTGCGGCTGAAGGATGTCGACGCCGCCCAGATGGCCATGGTCCAGGTCGCCAAGGACCTGGCCGCCAAGGGCGAGATCATCCTGGCCGGCTCCGGCGGCGACGACGAGCTGATCTACTGATGAAGCCGCACCTGACCCGCACGGATCTTGGCGCGAGCTTCCCCTCGACGGTGCGGGGAGGACGGTCGTGACCTCCGCTCCGCGCAAGTTCACCTTCGACACCGTCTTCGACGGCGGCCAGGTCATGGCGGCGTCTAAGGTCCGGCGCGCCTTCACGCCCGAGGAGCTGGAGGCGGCGCGCGCGGAAGGCTTCGCCCAGGGGCAGCGCTCGGTCGTCGCCCAGGCGGAGGCTCAGATGACCCAGTCGCTGCACGAGGCGACGCAGGCCATGCGCGCGGCCTTCGCCCATCTTGGCGAGGCCGTCCACGCCCACCGCAGCGACAGCGCCCGCCTTGCGCTGGCCTGCGGGCGCGCGATCGCCGACGCCGCCCTGGACCAGTTCCCCGAACGGCCCGTCGTTGCGGCGCTGGAGGCGCTGAGCCGCGAGCTCGACGCCCAGCCGCGCCTGCTGGTGCGCACGCAGGGAGGCGACCTGGAGCGGCTGCGCGGCGCCCTGGAGCAGGCGGCCGAGGCGGTGGGCTTCGCCGGGCTGGTGGTGGTCAAGGCCGACGCCGCCCTGCCGCGCGCCGCCTTCAGCTTCGACTGGGGCGAGGGGCGGGCCGCCTTCGATCCGCAGGCCGCCGCCGCCCGCGTCGAGACGGCGCTGGAGACCGCGCTCGCGGCCGAAGGCCTGCACGCCGAACCTGTCGTCCTGAGTCCGGAGCCATGAGCATGAACGAGCTGAACCTGCCGGAGTTCGAGACCTCCAACGCCGTGGCGACGCTCGGCGGCCAGATGGAGGAGAAGACCGCCGGCGACCTTGCCCCGGTCTTCGACGTGCCGGTGAACATCTCCGCAGTGCTCGGCAAGACGCACATGTCGGTCGCCCAGCTGCTCAAGCTCGGAGCCGGCAGCGTGCTGGAGCTGGACCGCAAGGTCGGCGAGGCCATCGACATCTACGTCAACAACCGCCTGGTCGCCCGGGGCGAGGTGGTGGTCGTCGACGAACGGCTCGGCGTCACCATGACCGAGATCATCAAGGACGGGGACCAGGGGATATGACGACTTCGCCTCTGCTTCCTCCCCCTGGACGGGGAAGGGTCGGGGTGGGCGTGAACCGCCGCCGCTCGCCCCTGACGTCATCGCACCTGAACAGCGGCCATCATGTCCAAGATCGGCGGCGGCTGTTCGCCCTCGCCTCGACCCTCTCCCGTCAAGGGAGAGGGCGGACGCCTGCTCTCTCCATCGGAAGGAACTGAACCATGCGGCTTCTGGTGGTCGGGCGGCTGAACGGACAGCTGGCGCTGGCGGTGAAGATGGCCATGCAGACCGGGGCCAAGGTCTCCCATGTGGAGAGCGAGGCCCAGGCCACCCACGCGCTGCGCGCCGGCCAGGGGGCGGACCTGCTGCTGGTCGACTACGACCTCGACATCGGGGCGCTGATCGCCGCCAACGAGGCCGAGCGCATCCGCGTCCCGGTCGTCGCCTGCGGCGTCGGCGGCGACGCGCGGCGCGCCGCCGACGCCATCCGCGCCGGGGCCAAGGAGTTCATCCCCCTGCCGCCCGACGCGGAGCTGATCGCCGCGGTGCTGGCCGCCGTCTCCGACGACGACCGCCCGCTGGTGACCCGCGACCCGTCCATGCAGCTGGTCATGACCCTGGCCGACCAGGTGGCGGGGTCCGAAGCCTCCATCCTGATCACCGGCGAGTCGGGTGTCGGCAAGGAGGTGATGGCCCGCTATGTCCACAAGAAATCGCGCCGCGCCGACAAGCCGTTCATCTCGGTCAACTGCGCCGCCATCCCTGAAAACCTGCTGGAGTCGGAGCTGTTCGGCCACGAGAAGGGCGCCTTCACCGGCGCGGTGGCGCGCCGGATCGGCAAGTTCGAGGAGGCCGACGGCGGCACGTTGCTGCTGGACGAGATCAGCGAGATGGACGCCCGGCTGCAGGCCAAGCTGCTGCGCGCCATCCAGGAGCGCGAGATCGACCGGGTCGGCGGCTCCAAGCCCGTCAAGGTCAATATCCGCATCCTGGCCACCTCCAACCGCGACCTGGCCGGAGCGGTAAAGGCGGGGACGTTCCGCGAGGACCTGCTCTACCGCCTGAACGTGGTGAACCTGCGCCTGCCGTCGCTGCGCGACCGCCCGGCCGACGTGCTCGCCCTGGCCGAGCATTTCGTCAAGAAATACGCCGCCGCTAACGCCGTGCCGGTGCGTCCGCTGTCCATCGAGGCGCGACGCCGGCTGGGCGTCCACCGCTGGCCCGGCAATGTGCGCGAACTGGAAAACGCCATGCACCGCGCGGTGCTGCTGTCGGTCGGCCCCGAGATCGAGGAGACGGCCATCCGCCTGCCCGACGGCCAGCCCCTCGCGGGCCCCGCCATGATCGACAGCGGCCAGCAGACCGCCGCCCGCGCCGCCCAGGCCGCGGAGGGCGCCGCGCGCGCCTTCGTCGGCCAGACGGTGTCGCAGGTGGAGCAGCAGCTGATCCTGGACACCCTGGTGCACTGCTTCGGCAACCGCACGCACGCGGCCAACATCTTGGGCATCTCCATCCGGACGCTCCGCAACAAGCTGAAGGAGTACACCGAAAGCGGCGTGCCCGTGCCCGCGCCCCAGGGCGCCTATGCGGCGTAGCGGCGGCGGTTCCCCTCACCCGGCCCTCTCCCCGCAGGGGAGAGGGTTGATGGCGCTGGAACCCTCTCCCCCGTGGGGAGAGGGCAGGGTGAGGGGAACCGCAACTGCGACCCGTCGCGCATTGCTCGTCGTCGCGCCGCTAATGGCCGCGCCTGCGCTCGCCCGCGCCGGCCCCCTCGACTTCGCCGCCATCGAGCGGGCCAGTGGCGGCAAGCTAGGCGTGTTCGTGATCGACACGGGCTCGGGCCGCACGCTCGCCTGGCGCGCCGATCAGCGCTTCCCCTTCTGCTCCGCCTTCAAGGCGCCGCTGGCGGCCTTCGTGCTGTCCAAGGTCGATCGGGGCGAGCTGCGCCTGGACCAGCCCGTCCACTACGGTCAGGCCGACCTGCTCAGCTATTACGCGCCGATCACCCGCCAGCACTTGGCGCAGGGCGCCATGACCCTGGAGGCGCTGTGCGCCGCCGCGGTCGACTACAGCGACAACATCGCCGCCAACCTGCTCCTGCGCGAGACGGGCGGCCCGGCCGCGCTCACCGCCTGGATGCGCGCTGCCGGCGACGGGGCCTTCCAGCTCTCTCACGACGAGCCGCTCCTGAACCGCTCCCGCTTTGGCGATGCGACCGACACCACCACGCCCCGCGCCATGGCCCTGAGCTTCCGCCGCCTCAGCCTCGGCGACGTCCTCAGCCCCGCGTCGCGCGCGCTCTTCACCGGCTGGCTCGTCGCCAACACCACCGGCGAGCATCGCCTGCGCGCCGGCCTGCCGCCCGGCTGGCGCGTCGGCGACAAGACCGGCACCTGGAACGAGGGCTGGTTCTCCACCATCGACATCGCCGTCGTCTGGCCGCCCGCCCGGCCGCCGCTGGTGATCGCAGGTTTCGTCACCGACCACCCGAGCACCGAGGCGGGCGAGGCGGCCCTGGCCGAGGTCGCGCGGCAAGCCGCCGCCTGGGCGCAAGCCCATGGCTGAACCTGTGTTCCCCGACACCTGCAGCGGCGTCGGTTCGCTTCACCTGTCAAAGACCGTGGTCCTCCTAGCGCCCAAGGCGAGGTCGAGCCATACGGCGTGTTGCCACTTTGTTCTGTGGCCTGTTTCCTCCATGCGCAGCGGAGCAGAGCCCGAACATGGCTAGCATCACGCTTCCCAAGTTCAGCCTCTCCCGCTCCACCCCCGGCGACGTCTGGGGCGCTGTGGGGCGGGGCGAGGTCGCCCTGGCGCTGGGCGTCGTGGGCATCGTCACCCTGCTGGTGCTGCCGGTGCCGGCGGTGCTGCTGGACCTGCTGCTGGCCCTCTCGCTGACCACCGCGGTCCTGATCCTGATGACTTCGCTGCTGATCTCCAAGCCGCTGGAGTTCACCGCCTTCCCCAGCGTGCTGCTGGCCACCACCCTGTTCCGGCTGGGGCTGGATGTCGCCTCCACCCGGCTGGTGCTGACCCACGGCCACGAGGGCGGCGACCCGGCGGGCCACGTGATCCAGTCATTCGGGCGGCTGATGATGGGGGGCAACTTCGTCATCGGAGTGATCGTGTTCATCATCCTGGTGGTGGTGAACTTCGTGGTCATCACCAAAGGCTCCACCCGCATCGCCGAGGTGGCGGCCCGCTTCGCCCTGGACGCCATGCCGGGCAAGCAGCTGGCCATCGACTCCGACCTGTCCTCGGGCCTGATCAACCAGGACGACGCCCGCCGTCGCCGCAAGGAACTGGAGCAGGAGAGCACCTTCTTCGGGGCCATGGACGGCGCATCCAAGTTCGTGCGGGGCGATGCTGTCGCCGGCATGATCATCTTGGGCGTCAACATCGTCGGCGGCATGCTGATCGGGGTGCTGCAGCACCACGTCAGCTTCGCCACCGCCGCCTCCACCTACACCGTGCTGACCATTGGCGAGGGCCTGGTCAGCCAGGTGCCGGCCCTGGTGATCTCGATCGCCGCGGGCTTTCTGGTCTCCAAGGCGGGCGTGGAGGGCTCGGCCGACAAGGCGCTTGTGGCGCAGCTGGCCACCAATCCCGTCAGCCTCGGCATGGTGTCGGCGGCCTCCGGCGTGATCGGCCTGGCGCCCGGAATGCCGCTGCTGCCCTTCGCGGGCATCGCGCTCGGCACCGGCGTGATGGCCTGGCGCTCGTCGCAGAAGATCAAGCGGGCCCCGGCGCTGGCCGCAGCCGCCGCCGCGCCGGTCGGCGAGCCGGCGGAGGAGCCGATCGGCACCGCCCTGGCCATAGACGACGTGAAGATCGAGCTCGGCTACGGCCTGCTCAGCCTGATCAACGACGTGGACGGGAGAAAGCTAACCGATCAGGTCCGCGCGCTGCGCCGCACGCTGGCCGCCGACTACGGCTTCGTCATGCCCGCGGTGCGGATCCTCGACAACATGCGCCTGCCCAACCAGGGCTATGCGCTTCGGATCAAGGAAATGGAGGCGGGGACCGGCGAGGTGCGCATCGGCAGTCTGATGTGCATGGACCCCCGCGGCGGCCAGGTGCAGCTCGCCGGCGAGCACATGCGCGAGCCCGCCTTCGGCCTGCCCGCCACCTGGATCGACGACGGCCTGCGCGAGGAGGCGGCGTTCCGCGGCTACACCGTGGTTGATCCCGCCACCGTGCTCACCACCCACCTGACCGAGGTGCTGAAGGACAACATGAGCGACCTGCTCTCCTATGCGGAGGTGCAGAAGCTGATCAAGGAGCTGACGCCGGAACAGAAGAAGCTGGCCGACGACCTGATCCCCAGCGTCGTCTCCGCCACCACCGTCCAGCGCGTGCTGCAGGCCTTGCTCAAGGAGCGCGTCTCCATCCGCGACCTGGCCATGATCCTGGAAGGGATCGGCGAGGCGGCGGGCCAGTCCTCCAGCGTCACCACGCTGGTCGAGCATGTGCGCGGCCGCCTGGCGCGCCAGCTGTGCTGGGCCAACCGCGGCGACGACGGATCGCTGCCGATCATCACCCTGTCGCCCGACTGGGAACAGAGCTTCGCCGACGCCCTGATCGGCGCGGGCGAGGAGAAGCAGCTGGCGCTGGCGCCCTCCAAGCTGCAGGCCTTCATCCGCAGCGTGCGCGAGACCTTCGACCGCGCCGCCCAGGCGGGCGAGACCGGCGTGCTGCTCACTAGCCCCCACGTGCGTCCCTATGTCCGCTCCATCGTCGAGCGCTTCCGCGGCCAGACCGTGGTGATGAGCCAGAACGAGATCCACCCCCGCGCCAAGCTGAAGACGGTCGGGCAGGTTTAGCCGCTCCTGATCTCCCCCACGCAGGCGTGGGGGAGCACCGCCGAAGGCGGGGAGGGGGCGGGCGGCGCAGCCGGACGAACGACGGTGGCCGCAGCAGCGGCGTTTTCCGCGCTTCGCGCGGCCCCTCCGTCCGCTTCGCGGCCACCTCCCCGCGCTTCTCGCAGGGAGGATCGCCAGTGCGGCCTGATGACCAGTGCGGCCTCATGACCAGTGCGGCCTTAGGGCGAGCAGGCGCGGAGCGAGGGGTTACGCCTTGCTCACGGCGCGCTACAGCTCAGGTTTACGCCGTTCGGAGCCAAGCATGACCGCTACAGCCGCCGCTCCGCTCCGCGCGTCCGAAGCCCGCATCGAGCTGACGATCCGGGCGCTGGTGCTGGGCGGGCTGATCACCCTCGTGTTCACCGCAGCCAACGTCTACCTGGGCCTCAAGGTCGGGCTGACCTTCGCCTCCTCGATCCCGGCGGCGGTGATCTCGATGGCGGTGCTGCGGATGGTCCGCTCCACCAGCATCTACGAGAACAACATCGTCCAGACGGTGGCCTCGGCGGCGGGCACCCTGTCCTCGATCATCTTCGTGCTGCCGGGGCTGGTGATGGTCGGCTGGTGGACCGGGGCCATCCCGTTCTGGCAGACCTTCGCGGTGTGCGCGACCGGCGGCGTGCTGGGCGTGATGTACACCATCCCGCTCCGCCGCGCGCTCGTCACCGAAAGCGATCTTCCCTACCCGGAAGGGGTCGCGGCGGCCGAGGTGCTCAAGGTCGGCGTCGGCTCGCGCGAACACGAGATCGAAGCCGCGGCGGAGGGCAAGGCCGGCCTGCAGGCGGTGCTCTGGGGCGCCATCGCGTCGGGCGGTTTTGCGGTGATCGCGGCCATGAAGCTGTTCGCAAGCGAAGCCGGCGCCTATGTCAGGGTCGGCCGCGGGGCCACGGGGCTGAACGTCTCGCTCTCCTTCGCCCTGCTGGGCGCCGGCCACCTCGTCGGCCTGCAGGTCGGCCTCGCCATGCTGGCGGGGCTGGTGATCTCCTGGGGCGTGGCGGTGCCGCTGCTCACCAGCCTGCATCCGGCGGCGGGCTCGGCGGCGGAGCTGGCGGTCTCGACCTGGTCGCACCAGGTCCGTTTCATCGGCGCGGGCGCGATCGGCGCCTCCTCGCTCTGGACGCTCGGCAAGGTCGCCGGGCCGGTCGTCGGCGGCCTGCGCTCCTCCCTCGCCGCCTCGCGCAAGGCCCTGTCCGGCGGCGGGGCCGAGCTGGCCCGCACCGAGCGCGACATCCCCATCGCCATCGTGGGCCTGGTCAGCCTGCTGACGCTCGTACCCATCGCAGGGCTGCTGACCGTCTTCGTCCACGCCGGTCCGCTGGCGGCCCTGACCCTGCCGCTGGTGGCCAGCGCTGTGCTCTACATCGCAGTGGCCGGGTTCCTGGTGGCGGCGGTGTGCGGCTACATGGCCGGGCTGATCGGCTCGTCCAACAGCCCGGTCTCGGGCCTGGCCATCCTGGCGGTGCTGGGCGCCGCGGCGCTGCTGCTGGTGGTGGCCGGGCGGGCGGCGGGACCGGCGGGCGGTCCGGCCCTGGTGGCCTTCGCCCTGTTCGTCACCGCCATCCTGCTCAGCGTCGCCACCATCGCCAACGACAACCTGCAGGACCTCAAGACCGGCCAGCTGGTCGACGCCACGCCCTGGCGCCAGCAGGTGGCGCTGGTGGTCGGCGTGCTGATGGGCTCGCTGATCATCCCGCCGGTGCTCGACCTGCTGAACCACGCCTACGGCTTCGCCGGCACGACCCATTTCGGCCAGCCCGCCCTCGCCAACGCCCTGCCGGCGCCCCAGGCGACGCTGATCTCCAGTCTTGCCCGGGGCGTGATCACCGGCCAGCTCGACTGGAGCCTGATCGGCGTCGGCTGTCTGGTCGGGCTGGCGCTGATCGCGGTGGATGAGGCGCTGCGCCGCTCGAGGCGAGGCTCGCTGCCGCCGCTGGCGGTGGGTCTCGGCATCTACCTGCCGTCGTCGGTGACGGCCTTCGTGGTGATCGGCGCGGTCGCCGGCTGGGCATACGACCGCTGGGCGGACCGGCTGCCCAACCGCGAGGCCGCCCGCCGGCTGGGCGTGCTGCTGGCCTCGGGCCTGATCGTCGGCGAGAGCCTGTGGGGCGTGGCGCTGGCCGGCCTGATCGTGGGCACGGGCAAGAGCGAGCCGCTCGCGGTGATCGGCGACGGTTTCGCCAGATGGGCGACGTGGATCGGCCTGGCCGCCTTCGCCGCCGTCACCGTCGCGCTCTACCGCTGGATCGCCGGCGTGTCGCGCCGGGCGGGCTGACCACGCCCGCCTCTACTCCCAGCGGAACACCGCCAACGTGTTGCGTGCTTGGAGACAGGCTGGTGCGCCGCCTTCCTCAGCATGACCGATGATGAGGGCGATCAACGCCGGGCGTCATCCTGAGGAGCTCTCGAAGAGGGCGTCTCGAAGGACGCAGCACGCCAGGGCGCCTCCCGTCGCAAAGCGGGTGAGTTCCAGCCGGGGTTACGCCCCTTCGCCTGCTCCGCTACAGCTTGGCCATGCTGGTGGTGCGGCCTGCGGGGCCTGACGATTACGAGGCCTTGGCCGAACTCGCCGTGCTCTCCGGCCGCGGCTTCACCAGCCTGCCGGAAGACGAGGCGACGCTGCGCGACCGGCTGGCCGTCTCCGCCGACAGCTTCTCGGGCGCCCTCGCGCCGCTGGAGGCCTGGTACATCCTGATGCTGGAGGACGCCGTCACCGGCCGCATCGAAGGCGTGGCGGGGGTGAAGGCGGCGGTGGGGCTCAAGCGGCCCTTCTTCTCCTTTCGGGTGATGAACCTGACCCAGTTCTCCTCGGTCAACCGCACCCGCTTCGACCATTCCGCCCTGGTGCTGGTCAACGAGTGCTCGGGCTGGTCGGAGGTCGGTTCGCTGTTCCTGCGGCCGGAACGTCGCTCCGGCGGGGCCGGGCGGCTGCTGGCCCAGTCGCGCTACATGCTGATCGCCGCCGACCCGCTGCGTTTCGCCGAACAGGTGCTGGCCGAGCTGCGCGGCTGGTTCGACGACGACGGGACCTGCCCGTTCTGGGAAACGGTGGGCTGCAAGTTCTTCCGCCTGCCCTTCGACCAGGCCGACCTGATGAGCGCCTCGACCGACGGCCAGTTCATCCTGGATCTCGCCCCGCGCCATCCGATCTATCTGGAGCTGCTGCCCGAGCCGGTGCAGAAGGCGGTCGGCCGCGTGCACCGGGAGGGCGAGGCCGCCCGCGTCATGCTGGAGCGCGAAGGCTTCCGCTACCAGAGCCTGGTGGACATCTTCGACGCCGGGCCGAGCGTCGCCGCCCGGCGTGACGAGATCGTCACCGTGCGCGACAGCCGCCGCCTGCGCGCCCGCGTCGTCGAGAAGCCGCAGGGGCCGCGGCTGCTGGTCTCGCGCGACGCGGTGTCGGGTTTCCGCGCCGTCCGCGCGCCCGTGGCCATAAGCGAAGATGAAGCCCAGGTTGACGCCTTGACCGCGCAGACGCTGAACATCGCCGACGGCGAGATGATCCGGGTGGCGCCATGACGGGCGAGTTGTACATCGGCGGCCGCTGGTGCGCGGGCGCGGGGGCCGAACTCGTCTCCATCGACCCCGCCACGGGCGTGGAGCTCTGGCGCGGCGCGACGGCCGACCCCGCCGACGCGTTCGAGGCGACCGCCGCCGCGCTCAGGGCTTTCCGCGCCTGGGCCGACGCCCCGCTGGAGGAGCGCATCGCGGCGGTGCGCCGCTACAAGGCGGTGCTGGAGGCTCGCGCGGCGGACTACGCCGCCGACATCTCGCGCGAGACCGGCAAGCCGCTGTGGGAGACCAAGGCCGAACTCGGTTCCATGATCGCCAAGGTCGAGGTCTCCATCGCCGCCCAGGCCGAGCGCGCGGGCGAGCGGGCGGCGGCGACGGGCTTCGGCCGCGCGGTGCTGCGCCACCGGCCGCACGGGGTGATGGCGGTGCTGGGGCCGTTCAACTTTCCGGGCCACCTGCCCAATGGCCACATCGTCCCGGCCTTGCTGGCCGGCGACACGGTGGTGTTCAAGCCGTCGGAAGAGACGCCCCTGGCCGGGCGTCGCATGGCCGAAGCGTTCGAGGCGGCGGAGCTTCCGCCCGGCGTGTTCAATCTGGTGCAGGGCGGGCGCGACACCGGCGCGGCCCTGCTGAACCAGCCCATCGACGGGCTGTTGTTCACCGGCTCCGCCCGCGCCGGCGCCCAGTTCAGGCGCCAGTTTGTGGACCGGCCCGAGGTGATCGTCGCGCTGGAGCTCGGCGGCAACAACCCGCTGATCGTCTGGGACGACGCCGACCCCCAGGCCGCGGCCGCCATCGCCGTGCAGTCCGCCTATGTCACCACCGGCCAGCGCTGCTCGTGCGCGCGGCGGCTGATCCTGCCGCGGGGACCGGCGGGGGACGAGGTGCTGGAGGCCATCTCGGCCCTGATCGCGCGCCTGCGCATCGGCGCCTGGGACGATGCGGCCGAGCCCTTCATGGGCCCGCTGATCTCCGCCCGCGCCGCAGCGAGCGCCCAGGCCGAGGTGGCGCACCTGACAGCCGCCGGGGCGCGCGTGATCGCACCGTTCCAGCAGGTCGTGGGCCTGGGCGAGGCCTTCGTCACGCCGGCTCTGCTGGACGTCACCGACCTGGCGCCGGTCGACGAGGAGATTTTCGCGCCGGTGCTGCAGGTGACCCGCGTCGACGGCTTCGACCGCGCCATCGCCGTCGCCAACGCCACCCGCTACGGCCTTGCCGCCGGCCTGGTCAGCGACGACGAGGCGCTCTGGCGGCGGTTCCTGGACCGCTCCCGCGCCGGCGTGGTCAACCGCAACCGCCCGACCACGGGCGCCGCCGGCAACATGCCCTTCGGCGGCCTGGGCGCCAGCGGCGACCACCGTCCGAGCGCCTACTACGCCGCCGACTATTGCGCCTATCCCGTGGCCAGCTTCGAGGCCGACCGGGCGCTGGACACGACGGCGGAGATCCGGGGGCTCAGGGGGTGAGCGTCGAGGCCAACCTCGACGGGCTGGTCGGGCCGACGCACAACTACGCCGGCCTGTCGCCGGGCAACCTGGCCAGCCGGGCGAGCTTCGGCGCCGCCTCCAACCCCCGCGCCGCCGCCCTGCAGGGACTGGCCAAGATGAAGCGGCTGGCCGACCTAGGCCTGCCCCAGTTCGTGCTGCCGCCCCAGCCGCGTCCGGACTTCGGCTTCCTGCGCGGCCTGGGCTTCGCCGGAACGGACGCCGAGGTGAACCAGGCCGCCTGGAAGTCGGCGCCCGAACTGGCGGGGGCGGCGTGGTCGGCGTCGGCCATGTGGGCGGCCAACGCGGCCACGGTCACGCCCTCGCCCGACAGCTGTGACGGGCGGCTGCACTTCACCGTCGCCAACCTGCTGACCAATCTGCATCGCAGCCTTGAGCCGCCGCACACGGCCCGGGCGCTGCACCGCATCTTCCCCGACGCGGCGCGGTTCGCCGTCCACGCGGCCCTGCCCGCCCAGCCCCACTTCGCCGACGAGGGCGCCGCCAACCACGTGCGCCTGTGCGCCGACCACGGCGCGCCCGGCGTGGAGCTGTTCGTGCATGGCCGCACCGCCTACGAGCCCTGGACCGGTCGATACCCCGCCCGCCAGACGCGGGAGGCATGCGAGGCCATCGTGCGCCGCCACGGCGTCAGGCGCGCCGTGCACCTGCGCCAGAACCCTGCGGCGATCGAGGCGGGCGCCTTCCACAACGACGTGGTGTGCGTCGGGGCGCTGGACACCCTGTTGTACCACCAGACCGCCTTCGAGCATCCGGGCGCCATGCAGGACGCAGTGCGTGACGCGGCCGCGGGCCTGTTCGAGCCGCGCTTCGTGGAGGTGTCGCAAGACGAACTGCTCCTGGCCGACGCCGTCGCCAGCTATCTCTTCAACGCCATGCTGGTGCAGGTGCCGGGCGAGGCGCGGCTGACCCTGATCGCCCCCGTCGACGTGGAGGAGAACGCCCGCGCCCGCGCCGCGGCCGAGCGCATCGCCGCCTCCAACGGCGCCATCGGCGCGCTCGCCTACGTCGATGTGCGCGAGAGCATGAGGAACGGCGGCGGCCCGGCCTGCCTGCGCCTGCGCGTGGCCATGACTGAGCAGGAGCTGGAGGCCGCCGACCCGGCCTACCGCCTGGACGATCGCCTGCACGCGCGGCTGGGCGACTGGATCGACCGCCGTTATCGCGACCGCCTCGTCCCCGCCGACCTCGCCGATCCACTGATGATCGAGGAGAGCCGCGCGGCGCTGGACGAGCTGGATACGATCCTGGCCTAGGCCCACGTCCCTGTTAGACCCATGTCCCCGTTAGACCCACGTCCCCGTCTGTCGCAGCACGGGCGCAGAGACGATGCGACCGCGCCGGCTTGGGCGCTCGGAGAGTCGCTTGACTCTGGTGGGGAGACTCGGAATCAATATCGAACAAAACATGAACGCCATGTCCGTCCCCTCCAATCTAGCCGCCCTGCGCGCCCGCATCGAGTCCATCGAGCGTCATGCGCCGGAAGGCGGTCTGCGGCCCGCCGCCCACGCCCAGCGGCGAAGGACGACGGACGACGGCCGCGCGACGGGCTGGGGTCGGGCCTTCAGCTTCGGGCTGGAGGCGATGGACGCCTGCTTCAGCCCTGGAGGCCTGGCGTTCGGCACGCACGAGGTCTGCGGCGCGCCCGGCGACCCGGCCAGCGCCCTGCTGTTCGCCCTGCTGATGATCGCGCGGCGCCTCCAGGAGGACCCCCACGCCCAGGCGCTCGTGGTGCAGGAGCCCGGGGCGCTCGGCGAGGGCGGAGGCCTGTACGGGCCGGGGCTGTGGGCGCTCGGCCTCGATCCCGGCCGACTGGTGCTGGTCGCCGCGCGCGAGGGCGGCGAGGCGCTGCGCATCACCGACGAGGCGGTGCGCTCGGGCGCGGTCTGCGCGGTCCTGGCCGAGGCGCCGCGCGCCGTCCGCCGGCTCGACCTCGCCGCCACCCAGAGGCTGAATCTCTACGGCCGCCAGACCTCGACCCTGGCGCTGCTGACGACCCCGGACCTGGACGCCACCAGCGCCGCCATGACCCGCTGGCGCGTCAGCGCCCGGTCGAGCCAGGCCCCGCGCCGCTATCTCGGGCCTCCGGCGCTCGATCTCGATCTGGTCCGAAACCGCCTCGGCCCCACCGGCCGGTTCATCGTGCAATGGAGCAGCGACCATGGCGTCTTCCGCCCCTCAGACGGCCTTGTCGACGCGCGATCGTTCGGCGACCGGGCGCCGCTTCGTTCACCTGTGGTTCCCCCTCCTGCCCACCGACCGGCTGCGGAGCCCCGACGCCGGCGCGCCTCTGGCGGTGGTTGAAGCTCAGAAGGGCGCCCTGCGGCTTACCGCAGTGGACGCCTCGGCCGCTTCCGAGGGTCTGTCAGCCGGCATGACCCTGGCCGACGCCCGCGCGCGCATCCCCCGCCTGGAGGTCATCCAGGCCGATCCTGCCGCCGATCTCGCCCTGCTGCTGCGGCTGTCGCAGGCCTGCCGCCGCTTCACCCCGGCCCTGGCCCTGCATGCGCCCGACGGGCTGGACCTGGACGTCAGCGGCTGCGCGGCCCTGTTCGGGGGCGAGGGGCGGCTGCTGATGGCGGCCGGCGCGGTGGCCCAGCGGTTCGGCGTGGCGCTCCGCTCCGCCCTGGCCGACACGCCAGCCCTGGCCTATGCGGCGGCGCGCTTCGGGCGCGGCGGCGTGGTGGCGGCGGGCGTGCAGGCCTCCGCCCTGGCGCCCCTGCCGGTGGAGGCGCTGCAGCTCGGGCTCCAGGGCTGCAAGGTGCTGCGCCAGCTGGGGTTTCGCCGCATCGGCCAGCTGCTGGACCTGCCCCGCCCGGCCCTGGCGCGCCGGCTGGGCGAGGACGCGCTCCGCCGCCTGGACGAGGCCCTGGGCGCGCGCGCCGGGCCGCTGGAGCTCAGCCTGGAGCCGCCGGTGTTCCGCGCCGAGCGCCGGCTGTTCGAGCCGATCAGCGAGGCGGGCCCGGTGCTGCAGGTGGCGGGCGACCTGGCCGCCGAATTGGCCCTCCAGCTCGACGCCCGGGGCCAGGGCGGGCGCCGCTTCGCCCTGGAGCTCTACCGGGTGGACGGGGCGGTGCGCCGGCTGGCCGTGGCCGCCAGCCGCCCGCTGCGCCATGCCCCGCGCATCGCCGCCCTGTTCGCCGAGTGCATCGCCGGGCTGAACGAGGGGCTGGAGGCCGATTTCGGCTTCGACCAGCTGCGCCTCACCGCCGAGCGGGTCGAGCCCCTGACCGCCAGCCCCGGCGACCTGATCGCAGAGGCGTGCGCTCCGGGCGCGGTGGAGGCGCTGGCGGACCGGCTCGCCGCCCGCGGCGCCGCGACCGTCTCCCGCCTGTCCCCGGTGGACGCGCACGGCCCCGACCGCGCCCAGAGCGCAGGGGCGCTGGAGGCGGCCGCGACCTGGGCGGGGGAGGGCGGCTGCCCGCCGGCCCGGTATCTGGACACGCCGCTGCGCCCGTTGCGCCTGTTCCGCCCGCCCCAGCCCATCGGGGTGGCCGCCGCGGAAATCCCCGAAGGCCCGCCCGCCCGCTTCACCTGGCGCCGGGTCGTGCGCACCGTGGTGCGGGCCGAAGGGCCCGAGCGGCTGGAGCCGGAATGGGCGCTGGACCCCGGGGCGCCCCGTGTGCGCGACTACTACCGCCTGGAGGACGAGGCGGGCCGCCGCTACTGGGTGTTCCGTCAGGACCGCTACGACGCGCCCGACCCTGCGCCGGAGCTGGCCGAGCTCGCCGCCCGTCGCGAGGCGGTCCACCGGGAGAAGAGCCGGCGCGAGGAGATCAAGCCCGTCCGCCCGCCGCCCAAGCCTCCAGTTCCGCTGCGGCTGGTGAGGACCCCACTGCAATCCCCTCATCCTGAGCCTGTCGAAGGACGAGGGGACGCACACCCGCTTGTCGTAGGCGGGCCGGCTTCGTCCTTCGACAGGCTCAGGATGAGGCCTACTGAAGACGAAACAGCCATGGCGAGCTGTGTAAAAGACGAGGATCGCTCCACCCCCGCCTGGTTCCTGCACGGCCTGTTCGGATGAGCCCGCAGACCGCCTACGCCGAGCTGGCGACCGCCACTTGCTTCTCCTTCCTGCACGGCGCCTCCACGCCCGAGGAGATGGTCGAGACCGCGCTCAATCTCGGCCAGACCGGGCTGGCGGTGGCCGATCGCAATACGCTGGCCGGCGTCGTGCGCCCCTGGACCCTGCTCAGGGACATGAAGAAGCGGGCCGAGGCGGACGGCGAGACCGCCGTTCTCAGCACGCTGCAGGCCTTCCGCTACGTCGTGGGCACGCGGCTGGCCTTCTGCGACGGGACGCCGGACATCCTGGCCTATCCCCTGCACCGGGCCGGCTACGGGCGGCTGTGCCGGCTGCTGACCCAGGGCAATCTGCGGGCCCGGAAGGGCGCATGCGAGCTCGTCCTGGATGACCTGCTCAGGCTCGGCGAGGGCTTGGCCCTGGCGCTGGTTCCGCCCGAGCGCCCGGACGCTGCGGCCCTGCGCTCGGTGCTGGACGCCCTGGCGGGCGCGCATCCGGGGTTCGTGTGGCTGGCCGCCTCGATGGGCTACGGCCCGGCCGACGCGCGCCGGCTTGACAGTCTGGCGGCGCTGGCGCGGGCGGCGGGGACGCCGCTGCTGGCGGTCAACGACGTGCTGTACCACGACGTGGAACGGCGCCGGCTGCAGGACGTGATGACCGCCATCCGCGAGCACGTCCCCGTGCGCGAGGCCGGCCGCCGCCTGCAGCCGAACGGCGAACGGCGTCTGAAGCCGCCCGCGGAGATGGCGCGGCTGTTCCGCGACCATCCAGGCGCGCTGGAGCAGACAAGCCTGCTGCTCGGCCTGTGCGACTTCGACCTCGGCGAGCTGAAATACGAATATCCGCGCGAGCCGGTGCCCCCGGGGCTGACGCCCCAGCAACATCTGGAGGCGCTGAGCTGGGAGGGCCTGCGCTGGCGCTATCCCCAAGGCGCGCCGCAGAAGGTGGCGGACCAGCTGGCCGAGGAGTTCGCCTTTATCGCGCGCAAGAGGTACGCCCACTACTTCCTGACCGTGCACGAGATCGTGCGCTTCGCCCGCGACCGCGGCATCCTCTGTCAGGGGCGAGGGTCGGCGGCCAACAGCGTGGTCTGCTTCTGCCTGGGCGTCACTGCGGTCGATCCCGCCCACCACGACCTGCTGTTCGCCCGCTTCGTCTCCGACGAGCGCGAGGAGCCGCCCGACATCGACGTGGATTTCGAGCACGAGCGGCGCGAGGAGGTGATCCAGCACCTCTATGCGCGCTACGGGCGCGAGCGGGCGGCCATCTGCGCCACGGTGATCCACTACCGGCCCCGAAGCGCCATCCGCGAGGTCGGCAAGGCGCTGGGCCTGAGCGAGGACGTGACGGCGGCGCTGGCCGGCATGGTCTGGGGCAGCTGGGGCGGCGAGCCGGACCCCGACCACGTGCGCCAGACCGGGCTCGACCCCGACAATCCGCAGATCCGGGAGGCGCTGGGACTGGCTGGCCAGCTGATCGAATTGCCTCGCCACCTGTCCCAGCACGTGGGCGGCTTCGTGCTGACCCAGGAACGGTTGGACGAGACCGTGCCGATCCTGAACGGCGCCATGGCCGATCGCACCTTCATCGAGTGGGACAAGGACGACATCGACGCCCTCGGCCTGATGAAGGTCGACGTGCTGGCGCTCGGCATGCTGAGCTGCATCCGCAGGGCCTTCGACCTTCTGAACCGGCACGACCTGTCAAGCGTCGCCGACATGGCGGACCTGGAGGACAACCGCGACAGCGACGCGGCGGCCTATGAGATGCTCGGCCGCGGCGACACGGTGGGCGTGTTCCAGATCGAGAGCCGCGCCCAGATGAACATGCTGCCGCGGCTGAAGCCGAACTGCTTCTACGACCTGGCCATCGAGGTCGCCATCGTGCGCCCCGGCCCCATCCAGGGCGACATGGTCCACCCCTATCTGCGCCGCAAGCAGGGGCTGGAGCAGACCGTGCTGGAGGGGCCGTCTCCCGAGCACGGCGACCCTGACGAGCTTCGGGCGGTGCTCCGCCGCACCCTGGGCGTGCCGCTGTTCCAGGAACAGGCCATGCAGATGGCCATCGTGGCGGCGCGCTTCACCGGTGCGGAGGCTGACGGCCTGCGCCGCGCCATGGCCACCTTCCGCCGCACCGGCGGGGTGTCGCCCTACCGCGACAAGATGGTCGGCGGCATGGTGGCGCGGGGCTATCCCCAGGCCTTCGCCGAACGCTGCTTCAAGCAGATCGAGGGCTTCGGCTCCTACGGCTTTCCGGAGAGCCATGCGATCAGCTTCGCCAAGCTGGTCTATGTCTCCGCCTGGCTGAAGCGCCACCATCCGGCGGTGTTCTGCGCCGCCCTGCTGAACGCCCAGCCCATGGGTTTCTACGCCCCCGCCCAGATCGTGCGCGACGCCCGCGAGCACGGCGTGGAGGTGCGCGGCGCCGACGTGGGGTTCAGCGCCTGGGACTGCACGCTGGAGCCCGACGCAGCCGGCGATTGGGCGGTGCGGCTGGGCCTGCGCCAGATCGAGGGCCTGGCCCAGGCGGCGGCGCAGAGGCTGACGGCGGCCAACCGCCTGCCGGCCCGATCCGGCGAGGGGGCGTACGCGGACTTCGACGACCTCGTCCGCCGTTCAGGCCTGACCCCGGCCCCGCTCCAGGTGCTGGCCCAGGCCGACGCCCTGCGCTCGCTGGGGCTGGACCGGCGGGCGGCGTTGTGGCGGGTGCGGGGGTTGTCGGCAGCCTCGCCGTCGCTGCTGCTCAAGGCCCTGCCCGATCCGGAAGCGCCTGTGGTCCTGCCCGCCATGGCGTTGGCCGAGCACGTGGTGGCCGACTACCAGACCACCCGGCTGTCGCTGAAGGGCCACCCCATGGGCTTCCTGCGCGCCGGCTTCGCCGCGCGTCGGGTGACGACCTGCGCAGGGCTGATGGGCTTGCCCGACCGTGCGCCCGTGTGCGTCGCCGGCGTGGTGCTGGTGCGCCAGCGCCCGGGGACGGGCGTGGTCTGTTTCATCACCCTGGAGGACGAGACCGGGGTCGCCAACCTGGTCGTGCTGCCGGAGGAGTTCGAGCGCTACCGCAAGGAGATCATGTCCGCCCGCCTGCTGGAGGCGCACGGCCACATCCAGCGCGCCGACCAGGCCCCTGAGGTGGTGCATGTGCGCGTGGACCGACTGGTCGACCGCACCGCCGGGCTGCGCGCCCTGTCCGAGCCGGAGCTGGACTTCGGCTCCCTGCTGGCGCGAAGCGACGAGGTGGCGCGCAACAGCCCTGTGGGCGCGGATCGCCGTACCCTGCCGCCCCAGGCCGTCCATCCGCGCAACGTGCGGGTCATGCCGCCCTCGCGCGACTTCCACTGAGCCGGAAGGCCTTACGGCTTGGACGCCTCGATCTGTTCGGCGGCGGACTGGCCGGTCTCCGCCTCGACCTCCTCCGTCAGGGCGTCGAGCCACTTCAGCACGGCGGCTTCGAAGTCCGCGCCGTCCACCTCGGCGAAGGCCTGCGGCAGGCGCTGGTCGACGAAGGCGCGCAGCACCTCGGGGTGGATGTAGGCTGAGCGGCAGACCGCGGGCGTGTTGCCGAGCAGCCCGGCGGTCGCCTTGACGCACAGGGTCACCGTCTTCTTGGCCTCGCGCTCGGTCGTGGGTGCGGGATGCATGGACAGCGCCTTGGCCGCCGCCAGGGTGCCGGCCCAGGTGCGGAAGTCCTTGGCGGTGAAATGCTCGTCCGTCGCCTCGCGCAGGTAGTCGTTGACGTCGTGGGACTCCACTGCGCAGCGCTCGCCGTCGGCGTCGACATATTGGAACAACCGCTGGCCCGGCAGCTCTTGGATCGACTTGATCACCCGGGCGAGGCGGCGGTCGTGGACGGCGGTCTTGTGCTGCACCCCGCTCTTGCCCTTGAACTCGAACACCACTTCGGCGCCGTGCAGATGCAGGTGGCGGGCGCGCAGGGTGGTCAGGCCGAAGCTCTTGTTCTCCTTGGCGTACTCGTCGTTGCCGACCCGGATCAGGGTGGTCTCGAGCAGGCGCACGACCGTGGCCACAACCTTTTCGCGCGGCAGGCCGTGCTTCTTCAGGTCGTGGTCGACCTTGTCGCGCAGGCCCGGCAGGGCGCGGCCGAAGGCGGCCATGCGGGCGAATTTGGTCTGGGCGCGCGCGGCGCTCCACAACTCATGATAGCGGTACTGCTTGCGCCCGCGCTCGTCGCGCCCGGTGGCCTGGATGTGGCCTCGCGCGCTCGCCGCGATCCAGACGTCCTTGTAGGCGGGAGGGATCGCCAGAGCGCGGATGCGGCCCAGCGTCTTCTCATCGGTGACGGGGCGGCCCTTCGGGTCGACATAGTCGAACCCCGTCTCGGATGTCACCCGGGTGACGCCGGGGTCGTCCTCATGAACGTAGATGAGGCCAGCGGCTTGGGCCACGGCCTCGTTGGGCGTTTCCTGGTCGTCGTACGCCATCCACCCCGCCTAAAAGGAACCCTGCGAGCAACGAAGCCGATTTACTCCGGTTCCATCTACGGCTCACCCGGCGGCTTTCCTCAGGCGAGCCCTTCGCGCTAAGCAGGCCGCCGCCCGGCGCGCCTCCGGCGTCCTCCACGGGGTTGCAGCGCGTGAACTATCGCCACGCCTTCCATGCCGGCAACTTCGCCGATGTCGTCAAGCACGCCGTGCTGCTCGCACTGCTGGGGCGGCTGACCCGGGTGACGGGCGCGTTGCAGGTGATCGACACCCACGCCGGGGCGGGCTTCTATCCGCTGGACGCCGACGCTTCGCGCCGCTCGGGCGAGGCGCAGGCCGGGGTAGCGCGGCTGATGGCCGACCCGGACCCGCCGCCCGCCCTGCGCCGGCTCGCCGATGCGGTCCGCGCGTGCAATCCGGCTGCGGCCCTGCAGTTCTACCCCGGCTCGCCCTGGCTTGCGATCCGGGCGCTGCGGCGGGGCGACCGCTATGTCGCCTGCGAGCTACGCCCCGACGACAGCAAGGCGCTGCGTCGCCAGCTTGCTGGGGCGGCGGGCGGCCTCGCCATGGAGGTGATCGAGGGCGACGGCTACGCCGAGGCGGCCGCACGTCTGGCCGCCTCGACGGGTCGCCTCCTGCTGCTGATTGATCCGCCCTATGAGCAGGCGGACGACTACGAGCGGATCGCCGAGCTGATCGCGCGCCGGCCCGATCCGTCGCGCCAGCCGGCGCTGATCTGGGCGCCGCTGAAGGACCTGGAGACCTTTGACCGCTTCCTCAGCACCCTGGAGGCCACACGTCCGTCAAGCCTCGTGGTCGCCCAGGCGCGTCTGAAGCCTCTGGACGATCCGATGCGGATGAACGGATGCGCCGTCGTCCTGGTCGACGCGCCGGACGTCGCGGCCGAGGCGCGCGAGGCGTGCGGCTGGGTCGCCTCTCGACTCGGAGCCGTGGGCGCGCTGGCGCGGGTGGAGCCGCTTGCCGGATCGGCAACCTGAGCCTTGGGCGTCCGTTGTCTGACGGGGTGCGAAGGAGCGCCCGGCCATGCTGAAACGCTTCGGATCAAGGCTGTTCAGCCGAAAGGCCGCCCCTCGCGTCGTTGAGGCCGCAGAAACCGCAGCGGCCGACGCCGTCGAGGCGGGAGCCTCCATACCCAAGACCAAGACGGCCCAGGTCGCTCCCGCCCTGTTGCTGGCCACAGGCGCGGGCGTGGCCTTCTGGTACTGGACGCAGTGGGCGCGGGGCCAGGCGGAGAGCGACCAGGCGGAGAGCGACCAGGCGGCGGCTGATAAGGCGGCGGGCGGCGACTGAACCCTGGCCGCCCTGCCAAGCCGTGATCAGGCCTGCAGTCGCTTCACCATGGCTTCATGCTCCGCCCAGAGCGCGGCCGGCAGGCGATCGCCGAACTGCTCGTAGGCGGCGGGGATGGAGGCGGCCTCCTCCAGCCACACGGCCCGGTCGGGGGTGAGCAATAGGTTGAGCTGGTGTTCGCTCAGCGAGAGGCCGGAGGTGTCCAGCGCCTCGCGGGTCGGGTGACGGCCGATGGCGCTGTCCTGTGCGTCGGCCTGGCCCTCCAGGCGCTGCACGATCCACTTCAGCACCCGGGCGTTGTCGCCATAGCCCGGCCAGACGAAGCGGCCGTGCTCGTCCTTGCGGAACCAGTTGACGAAATAGATGCGGGGCAGCTTGGCCGCGTCGGCCTTTTCGCCCAGGGCCAGCCAGTGGGCGAAATAGTCGCCCATGTTGTAGCCGCAGAAGGGCAGCATGGCGAAGGGGTCGCGGCGCAGGGCGCCCAGCTTGGTCTCCGCCGCCGCCGTGCCTTCCGACGCGACGTTGGAGGCCAGGAAGACGCCGTGCTTCCAGTCGAACGCCTCGGTGACCAGCGGCACGGCCGTCGCGCGCCGGCCGCCGAACAGGATGGCGCTGATCGGCACGCCTGCGGGCGCCTCCCACTCGGCCGCTATGGTCGGGCACTGGCTGGCCGGCACGGCGAAGCGGGCGTTGGGGTGGGCGGCGGGTTCGGACGAGGCGGGGGTCCAGCTGCGGCCGCGCCAGTCGGTGAGATGCGCCGGCGGATCCTTGGTCAGGCCCTCCCACCAGACGTCGCCGTCGTCGGTCAGCGCCACATTGGTGTAGATGCAGTTGGCCTTCAGCGTGTCGATGGCGTTCTTGTTGGTCGCCTCGCCCGTGCCGGGCGCCACGCCGAAGAAACCGTATTCCGGGTTGATGGCGTAGAGACGCCCGTCCTCGCCGAAACGCATCCAGGCGATGTCGTCGCCCACAGTCTCGGCCTTCCACCCCGGTAGGGTCGGCTGCAGCATGGCCAGGTTGGTCTTGCCGCAGGCGCTCGGGAAGGCCGCCGCGAGATAGTGGACCGCGCCTTCCGGCGAGGTGAGTTTGAGGATGAGCATATGCTCGGCCAGCCAGCCCTCGTCACGGGCCATGACCGAGGCGATGCGCAGCGCATAGCATTTCTTGCCGAGCAGGGCGTTGCCGCCGTAGCCCGAGCCGTAGGACCAGATCTCCCGCGTCTCGGGGAAGTGGACGATGTATTTGGTCTCGTTGCAGGGCCAGGTCACGTCCGACTGGCCCGGCAGTAGGGGCGCGCCGACGCTATGCACCGCGGGCACGAAGAAACCGTCCTCGCCGATGGCGTCCAGGGCCGCCTGACCCATGCGCGTCATCACCCGCATGGACACCGCGACATAGGCGCTGTCGGTGATCTCCACCCCGTAGGCGCTGATCTTGGAGCCGATAGGGCCCATGCAGAAGGGCACGACGTACAGGGTGCGGCCGCGCATGCAGCCCCTGAACAGCCCGTCCAGGGTGGCCCGCATCTCGCTCGGATCGGCCCAGTTGTTGGTCGGCCCGGCGTCGTCCTGCGTCTTGGAGCAGATGAAGGTGCGGCTCTCCACCCGCGCCACGTCCTTGGGGTCGGAGGCGGCGTAGAAGCTGTTGGGGCGCTTGTCGGGGTTGAGCGCCTGCAGCGTTCCGGCCTCGACCAGGGTCTCGGTGAGGAAGCGCCATTCATCCTGCGAGCCGTCGCACCAATACACCTGGTCCGGCTCGGTCAGGGCGGCGATCTGGCGGACCCAGTTCAGCAAGGTCTTGTTGCGCGTTGGAGCCTGTTCCGAGGCGATGGCGGTGGTCAGGGTCACGGGGGCCTCTCCCAGGGCCGACAGTCGGCAGGCGCCACATCGCCGCACCCTGTCGGTCTTTGCAAGATTGCTAGCTTCCCCACGCCCGCGCATCAAGACCCTGCTCTGCTGGAGGCCGCTTTTGGACGCTGACAACCTCGCTGCCGCGACCGTCCTGCTGGAGCGGATCGCCGCCGCCCTGGAGCGGCTGGCCCCGCCTGCGACGCCCGAGCCTAGCTTCGCGGGAGCAGTAATGTTTCGCTGCGATGCGGCGGGCGCAGCGTTCGCGCCGGCGCCCGATTTCCCTTTGGCTCTGGACCTTTTGGTCGGCGTGGACGCTCAGAAGGCGAAGCTCACGGAGACCCTGCGCCGGTTCGCGCGCGGACTTCCGGCCAACAACGTCCTGCTCTGGGGCGCGAGGGGCACGGGCAAGAGTTCTCTGGTCAAGGCGGCGGTCGTCGAACTGGCTCGCCAGGGCGCCCCGCTGAGGCTGGTGGAGGTCGAGCGCGAGGTTGTGAACATCCTGCCACGGGTCTTCGCAACTTTGCGAAACCGACCCGAACGCTTCGTGGTGCTGTGCGACGATCTCTCTTTCGAGGAGGGGGCCGGCGCGGCCAAATCGATGAAGTCGGCGCTGGAGGGCGGGGTGATGGGACCGCCGGAGAACGTGGTGTTCGTGGCCACGTCCAACCGTCGCCACCTGATGCCCCGCAGCCGTGAGGAGGGCGACCGCCTCGCCGCGGCGGAGGACGCCGAGGAGACCATCTCCGCGTCCGACCGCTTCGGTCTGTGGCTGGGCTTCCCGCCCATGGACCAGGGCGGCTATCTCGCCGCAGTCCGAGCCTATGCAGCCCGGTTCGGGCTGGAAGCGCCCGAGCTGGAGCGGCGTGCGCTGCAGTGGGCGCAGCTGCGGGGCGGCCGCTCGGGGCGCACCGCCCTGCAGTTCATCCGCGAGCTCGCGGGCGAGCAGGGGCGCGCCCTGCCGCTCTGATCGTCGGTCCCGCGCGGGTCAGGGCCGTCCTAAACGCCTGAGCCTCACGCGCTCTCGAAGATGCAGCGGGCGTAGTCGACGAAGCGGTCCGCCGTGCGCCCCGGATCGTAGCTAGGATCGCTGATGGCCTTGAAGGCGACCGCGTCGGTCAGCAGCATCAGCAGCTCCACCTTGTCGGCGACCTCGCCGGCGCTCCAGCGGCCGGGCGCGGCCGCCTCGACCAGGGCGCAGAGGCGCGCGGCGACGCTGTGGCGGGCGTTGACGATCACCCGTGCGGCGCCGGAGTTGCGCGCGCCCTCGGCCATGATCTCGAGCCACAGGATGCTGCAGCCGCGCTCGCTCATGCGCTCCACCTTGGTGCGCCAGTGGGCGAAGAAGGCCGGGAAGACCCCGCCGTCCGCGCCCTCCACCGCGTCGAAGTCGGCCATGGCGGCCATGACGTCGCGCTCCAGGATGGCGGAGATGATGTCGTCCTTGGAGGGGAAATACCGGTAGATGTGGCCGACGCTCATGCGGGCCGCCGCCGCGATGCTGGCCATGCTGGTGGCGTGGAAACCATTGAGCCGGAAGCACGTCTCCGCCGCCTGCAGGATCTGCTTGCTGCGGCGCGGCGCTGACGGGCGCTCCGCAGGCGGACTTTCCAGGGCAACCAACCGCCTCTCCTCCCTCACGGCGCCTCTACAGCGCTCTTGACGTGTGACTATCGATGGGAATACCACGCCGCCGCGTGAGAATGAACGTTCAATTTCAGGCCGTATCAAGGCTGACCCCGTGGCTGAAGGCGGCGGGCGTCGCGGCGCTACTGGCGCTGCCGGCCGCATGTGCGAAGAAGCCGACGCCGCCGCCGCAAGGCCCGCCCCAGGTCGGGTTCGTCACCATCAGGGCCGAGCCGGTCACCCGCACCACCGAACTGCCGGGCCGCACGGCCCCAACCCTGTCCTCAGACGTCCGCCCGCAGGTGAACGGGATCGTCTTGAAGCGGCTGTTCGTCGAAGGCTCAGAGGTTCGGGCCGGACAGGTGCTCTACCAGATCGACCCGGCCCCCTACCGCGCGGCGCTGGACCAGGCCCGGGGCCAGTTGGCCAACGGCCAGGCCAGCCTGACCACCGCCCGCCTGCAGGCCGGTCGCTATGCGGACCTGGTCAAGATCAACGCCGTCAGCCGTCAGGACAACGACAACGCCCAGGCCGCCTACCGCCAGGCGCTGGCCACCGTCCAGACCGACCAGGCCGCGGTGGAGGCGGCGGCGATCAACCTTGGCTACACCAAGGTGCTGGCGCCCATCTCTGGGCGCATTGGCCGCTCCGCCGTGACGCCCGGCGCCCTGGTCGCCTCCGAGCAGACCAACGCCCTGGCCACCATCCAGGCGCTGAACCCCATCTATGTCGACGTGGCCCAGTCGGCCGACGCGCTGCTCAAGCTGCGCCAGGCGCTCTCGGGCGGCCAGCTCGACCGGGCGGGGCCGGCGAGCGCGCGGGTCAAGCTGTTGCTATCGGACGGCGCGGCTTATCCGCACGACGGCGTGCTGAAGTTCTCCGAGGTGACGGTGGACCAGAGCACCGGATCGGTGACCCTGCGCGCCGAGTTCCCCAACCCCAACGGGGTGCTGCTGCCTGGCATGTTCGTGCGCGAGCAGCTGAACGAGGGCGTCTACGCCAACGCCATCCTGGCCCCGCAGCAGGGCGTCTCCCATGACCCCAAGGGCAACGCCTCGGCCTTCGTGGTCGGGCCGGACGGCAAGGCGCAGCCTCGCATCCTCAAGACCGCCGGGATCTACGGCGACAAGTGGCTGGTGACCGACGGTCTGCGCCCGGGCGACCGGCTGATCGTGGAGGGACTGCTGAACGTGAAGCCCGGCGCGGCGGTGAAAGCCGTCGACGCCACCCAGGCCGCGCCGGCGCCCGGGTCGTCCTCCGGGCCTTCCTCCTCCGGACCGCCTGCGGGCGGCGGCTGAGACCGGGCCGCCCTCATGTCCCGCTTCTTCATCGACCGGCCCATCTTCGCCTGGGTCATCGCCATCATCGTCATGCTCGCCGGCGGGCTGTCGATCTTCACCCTGCCCATCGCCCAGTATCCGAGCATCGCGCCGCCCTCGGTCTCGATCACCTCGACCTATCCGGGGGCTGACGCCGCGACGGTGACCAGCACCGTCACCCAGCCCATCGAGCAGCAGATGAAGGGGCTGGACCACCTGGAGTACATCTCCTCCACGGGAGACACTTCGGGCACCTCGACCATCACCCTGACCTTCGCCCAAGGCACCAATCCCGACATCGCCCAGGTGCAGGTGCAGAACAAGCTGCAGCTCGCCACCCCCGTGCTTCCCCAGGAGGTGCAGCAGCAGGGCGTGGTCGTGGCCAAGGCGACCAAGAACTTCCTCCTCGGCATGGCGGTTTATTCGACCACGGGCGAGCACGACTCCTCCGACCTCGCCGACCTGGTGAACAGCAAGCTGCTCGATCCGCTCTCCCGCGTGACCGGCGTCGGCGACACCCAGCTCTTCGGCGCCCAATACGCCATGCGGATCTGGCTGGATCCCTACAAGCTGAACAACTTCGGGCTGACCACGGGCGATGTGAAGTCAGCGATCGTGGCCCAGAACGCCCAGATCGCGTCGGGCCAGCTCGGCCAGCTGCCGGTGGCGGGGAACCAGCAGCTGAACGCGGTGGTGACCAGCCAGTCGCGCCTGCAGACGCCCGAGCAGTTCCGCCAGATCGTGCTGAAGACCAATCCCGACGGCTCCATCGTGCGCCTGAACGATGTGGGCCATGTGGAGATGGGCCAGGACAGCTACGCCCTCACCGCCCGCTTCAACGGCCACCCGGCCGGCGGGCTCGGCATCAAGCTCGCACCGGGCGCCAATGCGCTGAACACGGCCACGGCGGTGAAGGCCAAGGTGTTCGAGATCGCCCGCAGCTTCCCGCCGGACGTCAAGGTCGCCTTCCCCTACGACACCACGCCCTTCGTCAAACTGTCCATCGAGGACGTGGTGCGCACCCTGATCGAGGCCATCGTGCTGGTCTTCGTGGTCATGTTCATCTTCCTGCAGAACTGGCGCGCCACGATCATCCCCACAATCGCCGTTCCCGTCGTGCTGCTCGGCACCTTCGGCGTGTTGGCCATCTTCGGCTATTCGATCAACACGCTGACCATGTTCGCCATGGTGCTGGCCATCGGCCTGCTCGTCGACGACGCCATCGTGGTGGTCGAGAACGTCGAGCGGATCATGGACGAGGAGGGGTTGTCGCCCGTCGAGGCCACCCGCAAGTCGATGGAGGAGATCACCGGCGCCCTGGTCGGCATCGTGCTGGTGCTGGTGGCGGTGTTCCTGCCCATGGCCTTCTTCGGCGGCTCGACCGGGGTGATCTACCGCCAGTTCGCCGTGACCATCGTGTCGGCGGTGCTGCTCTCGATCGCAGTGGCGCTGATCCTCACGCCCGCGCTCTGCGCCACCATCCTGAAGCCGGCCAAGGCTCGCGGCAAGCGACGGGGCTTCTTCGGCTGGTTCAACCGCACCTTCGACCGCGGGGTGAAGGACTATGAGGGCGCGCTGAAGCACGTCACCAAGGCCTGGATCCCCTACGGCCTGGTCTATCTGGCCATCGTGGCGGCCATGGCGCTGCTGTTCCTGCGCCTGCCCACGGGCTTCCTGCCCGACGAGGACCAGGGCGTGGCCTTCGTGCTGGTGCAGCTGCCGCCGGGCGCCGCGATCTCGCGCACGATCGAGGCGGAGAAGACCGTCGAGCACGAGTTCCTGGTCAATGAGAAGGCGGCGATCAACGCGGTCTTCTGCATCGCAGGCTTCAGCAACGCCGGCCAGGGCCAGAACGCCGGTCAGTGCTTTGTGCTGTTCAAGCCCTTCGACCAGCGACACGGCGCCGCCAACAAGGCCCAGGCCGTGGTCGGCCGCGCGCTGATGGCCTTCGGCAAGGTGCGCGACGCCATGATCTTCCCGCTGATCCCGCCTTCGGTGCAGGAGCTCGGCAACGCCACAGGCTTTGACCTGGAGCTGGAGGACCAGGCCAACCTCGGCCATGACGCCCTGACCGCGGCGCAGGGCCAGCTGCTGGGCATGGCGGGCCACGACCCGACGCTGGTCGGCGTGCGGCCCAACAGCCTGCCCGACACGCCCCAGCTGAAGGTCGACATCGACCAGCCCAAGGCCAC
>CAXTEX010000018.1:0-29516 GCA_964243445.1 uncultured Caulobacteraceae bacterium
GGCGCGCTTGGAGCGAGCGGTCAGGGCGTCAATCTTCGCCACGAGCCGGCGCTGTTCCGCTAGCGGCGGCAACTTCGCACTGAGTCTACCAAGCGCTCCGATCGTAAGCATGGGGATCGCCGTTGTGGCCGTATATTCAACCCACTCCACACTACCCAACAGGTGCGCAAGGTACTCAGATGATGCTGCCGCGGTCGGAGACAACGCAATCGTTGTCTGAGTAGAGACGAAGCTCTCTTCCCGCGGCCGTCTGACTACCCCAATGGTGCCCCGAGCAGAGATGACGAGGGTGCCTCTAGGATAGCGGATGCTCCAATCGTCAGTATAGCCCCAAGGGGCTTTGTCAACTCCGGCGCTGTAAACAGGCAACCCGTTGGCAACCAAATCTTTCGACAAGATGGTCTTACCCATGCGAGCTGAGGAAAGGCTCAAAAGCTTCGCCTCCGCCCATCCCGGAGGTAGTTCGCTCACTCCGCCGCCTCCAACACCGGTGCGGCCTCCATTTCCGGCTCCAACTCCTCCACCAGTGCCTCGATCTCGGCGAGCGCGGTCTTCAGGTGACTCATGATAGCGGCGGCGATCTCCGAAGGCTCGGTGAGGGTGTCTTCGGCGTCGCGCTCCTCGCGCAGCCAGGTGATGTCGAGGTTGTCGCCGCGGGCGGTGATGGCCGCGCGGTCGAAGCGGCCGGTCTCGCCGCCGTCGACCCGCGCGGCGCCGCCGTTCGGGTCCTCGCCGTAGGCTGAGACGAACTCGGCGAGGTGATCGGGGCGCAGGGGGGCGGTCTTGCCGAAGGCGGGCATGTTGGTGCGCAGGTCATAGACCCACACCGCCTGGGTCGCGCCGCTCGCCCCCCTGGTCTTGCTTGAGGGTCCGGGCTTGTGCAGGAAGATGATGTTGGTCTTCACGCCTTGCGCGTAGAAGATGCCGGTGGGCAGGCGCAGGATGGTGTGCAGCGCCGCCTCGTCCATCAGCTTTCTGCGCAGCGCTCGGCCTCGGCCGTCCTCGAACAGCACGTTGTCCGGCACCACGATGGCCGCGCGGCCACCGGACTTCAGCCCGCGCAGGCAGTGCTCCACGAAGGGCAGCTGGTAGGAGGAGACGCCGGCGGTCACGCTCAGGTCGTCCCGTGTCGGCTTGCCGCCCGCCGGGCCGAAGGGCGGATTGGTCAGGATCAGGTCGGCGGGCTCCAGGTCGACGTGGTCGGGCGAGAGCGTGTCGCCCAGGCGCACCTCGCGGCTCTCGATCTTGTGCAGGTAGAGGTTCATCAGCAGCAGGCGGTAGACGTCCTGCACGTTCTCCATGCCCTGCAGGTTGTGCTCCAGCTGGCGTCTCTGCTCGGCTTCCGACAGGTCGAAGTATTGGTCGGTGGCTGAGGCCATGTAGTCGTTGGCGGCGATCAGCAAGCCGCCGCAGAGTCGGGGGCGTTGACGAGCACGCGCTGCAACCCGGTGGCATCGGGCGGGGAGCAGGCGGATATCGGCTCTCTCGTCCCGGCGCTATCGCTGGGGCCGTCGCGACAGCGGCGCCCCAAGCAGGACCGTGGTCCCGCTGCCGCACAAAACGCTTGGTGGCGCGCCTGCAGGGGACGTGAGGAACGACATCTCCTATTGTCTTCCAGCGACCCTGCGAGACAGGGTCGCGCGATGTCGGGCTGGAGCCTAAGCTCACAGGCGGCGGGCGACAGGCCGGGAGACGATCGGGATGAGCGGCGTCCACCATCATGTCGTGGAGACCAACGGCGTCCGCCTGAACGTGGCCGAACAGGGGGAAGGGCCGCTGGTGCTGCTCTGCCATGGCTGGCCGGAGACATCCTATTCCTGGCGGCGACAGATGGAGCCCCTGGCGCGCGCCGGCTACCGGGCGGTCGCGCCCGACATGCGCGGCTATGGCGCGAGCGACAGGCCGTCAGAGGTCGAGGCCTATACCCTGTTCCACCTCGTCGGCGACATGGTCGGTCTGCTGGATGCCTTGGGCGCGGAGACGGCTGTGATCGTCGGCCACGACTGGGGCGCGCCGGTCGCCTGGCACGCCGCCCTGATGCGGCCGGATCGCTTCCGCGCCGTGGCCGGTCTGAGCGTGCCTTACCGTCCGCGGTCCCGTGCACGGCCGAACGAGGCCATGCCCCGCACCGCCGACGCCCGCTTCTACCAGCTCTACTTCCAGGAGCAGGGCCTGGCGGCGGCGGAGTTCGAGCGCGATCCGGCGCACAGCCTGCGCGCCATCCTGACCGGCGGCTTCCACACCGCCGACCCCACGCTCAACCCCGGCATGGTGCGCCAGGGCGGCGGATTCCTGGACAACCTGCACATCGGAGAGATGCTGCCGCCCTGGCTGGCGCAGGCGGAGCTCGACGTCTTCGTCGAGAGCTTCCGGACCAGCGGCTTCGCTCCGGGGCTGAACTGGTATCGCAACATCGACCGCAACTGGGAGCTGCTGGCCCCCTACGCCGGCGCCAAGGTGAGCGTTCCGGCCCTCTACATCGCCGGCGACAAGGACTTGGTGGTGCGCTTCCCCGGAATGATGAAGGCGATCGAGGGGCTGAAGCGCGACGTGCCCGAGCTGCGTGAGACGCTGATCCTGCCGGGCTGCGGGCATTGGACCCAGCAGGAGCGGCCGACGGAGGTCAACGACGCCCTGCTGCGCTTTTTGGCCGGGCTCTGACCTGCCGACGCCAGGACTTCAGCTTGGCCCTCCCCCTGCCTGCGGGTTGACGGCGTCGCGAGGCGTGCGCCCTTCGAGCAGGTCCAAGATGTTGTCCGCCGCCCGGTCTTCAATGGCGCGACGCACCGAGGTCACCGCCGAGCCCAGGTGCGGGGTGAACAGGGTGGCGGGATGGGCCAGCAGGCCCGGCGCTATGGCGCGGGGACGGTCTGCGCGCGCCCAGTCCTCCAGTTCGAACACGTCGGCCGCATAGCCGCCGAGCCGGCCCGCCTCCAGCGCCTCGAGCACGGCGGCCTCGTCCACCAGCGACCCGCGCGCCGGATTGATGAGCAGGACGTGGGGCTGCATCTGCGCCAGGGCGGCGGCGTCGATCAGGTGCAGGGTCTCCGCGGTCAGCGGCGCGGCGAGGACGACGTAGTCGCTCCAGGCGAGCAGGGCGGGGAGCGAAGGCTCGCGGATCAGCCCCGGTCCGAGGGCCGTGGCGCGAAGATCGACGTAGCGCTGCTCGACGCCGAAGCCCTGCAGCGCAGCCGCGATGGCGAGACCGATGGCCCCCAGGCCCACATAGCCGACCCGCGCGCCCGCCAGCCCGGTCCCATAGAAGTGAGGCCGCCAGCCCTGGAAGCCGCCGGAGCGGACGTAGGCGTCGGCGTCTCGCAGGCGACGGCCGAGACCTATCATCAGGCCGATGGCGAGTTCGGCGGTGGGTGCGGTCAGCAGGTCGGGCACGAGGCTGAACCAGACGCCCTGGCGGGTGCAGGCCGCCACGTCGAAGTTGTCCGCCCCCTTCAGCGCGCCGGCGATCAGGCGCAGCCTCGGGCAGGCGGCGAGTTGGGACGCGTCGGCGCTGTCCGGCATGAAGGCCATCCAGGCGTCGGCCGTCGCCAGTTCGGCGTAGAGCGTAGCGGGGCTCAGGGCCTCCTCGCCGTCCGGCGCGATCACCTCCGCGTGGGGCGAGAGGCGCTGCAGGGTCCGGTCGAACACCCGCTGGGCGATGACGACGCGAGGCCGGCTCAGGATTGCACCTGCAGCAGCTTGTAGCGGCGGCGCAGCCGCTCGCTGGAGGCGTCCACGACGGAGACCAGCAGCCAGGTGATAAGCACATAGGCCAGCATCTGGCGGTAGAAGAACAGCTGCTGGGCGTCGTAGAGCGCCTGGCCGATCCCGCCCGCCCCGATCAGCCCGAGCACGGTGGCCATCCGCAGGTTCCACTCCAGCCGGAACAGGGCGTGGGCCGCCAGCGGCCCCATGGCGAGCGGGACGGTGGCGTAGGCCCCGACCACGACGGCCGAGGCGCCGGTGTTGGCGATGGCCAGCTGCGGCTCGCGGGGCGCATTGTCCAAGGCGTCGGCGAACAGGCGCGACAGGCTGCCGGTGGAGTGCAGGCCGAGCGCCCAGGCGCCCGCGACCGGTCCCACCCCCGCCACCGCGATCAGGACCAAGCCCCAGACGAGTTCGGGCATGGTGCGCATGAACTCCATGACCCGACGCGCCGGGATCGACAGCCAGGGCGGCGACAGGCTGCGCGCGCTGGCCAGGCCGGCGACGAGGGCGGCGATGCAGGCCCCCAGCGTGCCCGCGACCGCCATCCAGACCGTCTCCCAGAGCTGGCGCGGCAGGTCGCTCCAGCCTTGCGCAGTGATCTGAGGCGGGAACATCTGGCCGATCACGCCGGCGGCATGGCCGAAGGCGAACAGCCGCGGGCTGTAGATCCAGGCGCAGGCGAGCCCGAGGGGGAAAAGCGGCAGCAGCCAGCCTGGACGGCGCTTCAAGGCGGTGGCGGCCCGGTCCAGGGCGGCGATCAGCAGGACCAGCACCAGCAGCTGGGTGCAGACGTGGCGGAAGTCGAAGGCGGCCAGGGAGCCGACCAGCTCGCTGCCGATGCCCCCTCCGCCCACAGCCCCGATCACCACCGAGGCGCGCAGCGCGCTCTCGAACTCGAAAGCGCCGTAGGTGAGCAGGTCGGCGCGCTTCAGCGGCAGCAGGCCGAACAGCGCCACCTGCAGCCGCGAGGCTCCGGTGGAGGCCAGCGCCTCCAGCGGCCGCTGCGGCGCGGTGCGTAGGATGTCGGCGAACATCTTGGCCACCGCAGCGGTGTAGTAGAGCGTCAGGGCCACCAGGCCTGCGCCGGGGCCGACGCCGAAGACGATGACGCAGAGGATGGCCAGCGTCAGGTCCGGTATGGCGCGGAAAGCCGCCAGTCCCGCCAGGAGCGCCGGGGAGCCGCGCAGCCTCAGGCCCGCCGCGACCCCCAGCGGCAGGCTGACCGCGAAGGCGACGGCCATGGCCCCAAACGTCAGGCCGAGCGTCTCCAGCACCGGGCCGCCGAGCGCCAGCAGATAGGACGGCGTCAAGACCGGCGGGAAGAAGGACGCCAGCAGCGTCAGGGTGTGGTCCACGACGGTGCTCAGACCCTCTGCAGGTCTTCGAGCCTTAGACCGTCAACGGGAGGCCGGGCGGGCGTCGCCTCGACCAGGGCGCCGTCGCGCACCTCGATCACCCGGTCGAAGAAGCGGGCGGCGAACTCGGGCTGGTGCAGGGAGCAGACGAGCGCCATGCCGTGCGCCTTGGTCAGCCCGGTGAGCAGCGCCAGCACCTCCGCCGCCGTGCGCGGATCGAGGGAGGCCACGGGCTCGTCCGCCAGCAGCAGGCGCGGCGCCTGCACCAGCGCCCGGGCGATCGCCACCCGCTGCTGTTCGCCGCCGGATAGGGCCGAGGTCGGCTGGCGCAGCTTGGCGGCGAGGCCGACCGAGGCCAGGGCGGCTCGCGCCTCCGCCAGCTCCTGCGGCCGCGACCAGAATAGGAAGCGCAGGGCGCGCGCGGTGGACCAGCGGCCGAGCGCGCCGGCCATGACGTTCTTGTCGACCCGCAGCGGCTCGACGAGGTCGTGTCTCTGAGTCACCAGTCCGATGCGGCCGCGCAGGCGGCGGAGCGGCGCGCCACGTAGGGCGGCGAGGTCCTGCCCCTCGAACATAACCGTCCCGGCGCGGGGGCGCAGCTGACCGTTGAGGGTGCGCAGCAGGGTGGTCTTGCCGGCGCCGCTGGGGCCGACCAGGGCGACGCGTTCGCCGGCGCCGATCTGCAGGTCGACGCCGGTGATCACCGGCGCCGCGGCCTGCGCCGGCGCGACGGCGACGCCCGTCAACTTCAGCAGGGTGTCGACGCGCGGCTGAGGCTCCGGTGACCGGACCTCACGGACGGCGGCTACGGTCACAACAGGCCCAGCGCCTTAGCGGTTCGGGCGACGTCGCCGTATTCGGCGTCGTTGGCGCGCACGTAATGGGTTCCGCGCAGGATCGACAGGATCTTGTCGTCGCGCCCGGCCTGCAACCGCAACAGGGCGTTGGCGAAGGCCTGCTGGTCGGCGGACGGGAGGTCCTTGCGCGCGGCCCAGACATAGTCGGCGAACGGCTGGGTGGTGTAGAACACCTTGAGTTTGGCGCCCGGCAGCTTGTTGTCGGCCAGCAGCGACTTGTAGACCGTCTCGTCCAACGCGCCCGCGTCGCAGGCCCCCGCCGCCACCGCCTGGGCCGTGGCCGGATGGCTGCCGGTGTAGCGGAACGACTTCAGGCTGGTCTCGGGCGAGATGCCGGCCTGCTTCATGGCCAACACCGGATAGAGGTGGCCGCTGGTGGAGTTGATGTCGCCGAAGCAGAAGGTCTTGCCCTGCAGCGACTTCACGCCGGTGACGCCGCTGCCCTCGCGCGTGATGAACAGGGCTTGGAAGCGTTGATCCAGGTCGCGCTGGACCAGGGGCACGGCGCCGTAGCGGGCGTGGGCCTTCACATAGGTCAGACCGCCGAAATAGGCCACATCGAGGGAGCCGTTGCCGACGCCCTCCACCGTGGCGTTGTAGCTGGTCGGAATGATCAGCTTCACCGGACGGCCGAGCGCGTGCTCCAGATAGGCCTGCAGCGGCCCCTTGTCCTCCACCGACACCTGAGTCGCGCCGGCGTCGGGCACCATGCCGATGCGCAGGGGCTCAGCCGCTTGGACGACGCCCGCCAAGCCCAGCGCCGCCGCAGCGCCCAGCATCCAGGGCCGCAGGCCGTTGTAGATCGCCTTCATGTCGCGCCCTCGCCTCGCCCGGCCAAGCTGCAGGTCGGCCGCCCCAAAGCGTCGCCGTCCCGCATGGACCGAACGCCCGCAGCCGGAGCCCGCTTCATAGGTCAAGGCCGCGCTCGCGGGGAGGCCGGTAACGCTACGGCGCCAGCCAGAAAAGCTGATGCTCCTCGCGGACCCGTCCGGGCGGGAAACGATGCGCAGTTCCTAAAGCCGTCTTCCTCGGGCATGTAGGCCGGCGAGCAACGATCGCGCGCCGTCATCGTTCGCAGGTGCGGCGCTCGACGGGATCGGCGTCGAGGACGAGACATTGCAGGCACACAGATTCAGGTTCCGTCCGGCTTTTCTCGGCGCGGCCGCACGCGGTCGGAGCGGGGAGCTGACGCCCGTACGGCTGGCGCTCCTGCTGCTCGGCGGGTTCGCCGCCACCGCGGCCGGGCCGCCGAACCGTTGCGCCCATGTGGATGGCCTGGCGTCTTCGCCGCTGCTGAGCGTCAAGCAGCTCCAGGACATGCGCTATCCCCAGCTGGTCAGGGTCGGCTCGTTGAAGGGTGCCCATGTCATCATGCCGGGAGACCACCTGAGCGAGCTCGGCGTCGTGGTGGGCGTGTTCAAGCCCAGTGACGACGATCCCCAGCTCGTGTTCCGCTACCGCAGCGTTTTCGGCGTCGGCGGGCGGGTGATCGCGCCGGGCCTGGACGATGTGGACCTGGTCGGCCCCTATGTGAAGGTGGTCGACCTCAACGCCAAGGACCTGCACGACCTGCCGACCTTCACCGGGGCAGGCGGCGCCTTTCTCGGCGCCGATGAGACCATCTGCCTCGGCGTAGACCGGAAATACTGACGCCGAGCGGATAAGCCTCGAACGCGCCCCGCGGTGCGGCGGCGCCCCGCTCGCCTGCTTCTTGCAGGGACGGCCGCTGCACACGCCTCCCTTGGCAAGAGCGAGCCCGCCCATGACGGTTTCCAGCGTAACCAGCGTCAATCCCGTGCAGTCGGCGGGTCTGACCGCCGCCCTGACCCAGGCAGGTTTTGCCGGTGGGCAGGCTCTGGGCGGCGACGATCCGGCCGGGAGCGCATCGACCGCGGCGCCCTCGCTGGCCAGCCTGCAGAGCCCAAGCCAGCTGTTCTCGGCGGACAGCCTGAGCGCCCTCATCTCGGCCCAGGTCCAGCAGTCTTCGGACCCGCTCGACAGCCAGAACTCAAGCGCTCAGACCTCAAGCGGCCAGACGCATCGCCACCACCATCACCATGGCGTTTCGCAGCCGACCTCCTCGTCGACGGACACGGGCTCAGACGCCTCGGCGAGCGGGTCCGACGCCATCGCCCTACCGGCCGCCGGGTCGCCCGCCGCCGCCGCGGCGGCCTAGGGCTTCAAGATCAGCGTGGTCTGCACGCCTCCGCCGTTCAGCGCCCACTCCACCCGCCAGCCGTCCGCCGTGGGCCAGGCGCGATAGGGCGCGGTCAGCGCTGCGGGCGGCGCCAGGTCCACCTGCCGATCCGCGACGCCGCCGGCAAGACGGACCACCAGCCGATGCGGGCCGAGCGGCAGACGCCGATTGGCCGCGAGCAGGGCGTAGCGGCCGTCCGGGCCCGCCTGCCCCGCTGCTGCGGGGACGCCGTCCACCATCAGCGACAAGGCCGCGTGCGCCGGCGCCCGGCCCGCCACGGCGATCCCGCCGCTGGGGTCGTAGTCCACCGTCGCGATGTCGGTGCGGCCGGCCTGGACCAGCGGAAGGGCGGCGGAGCCGGCACGCACGATCACGGCGGGCGACAGGGCGCCGGGGGCGGTCACCAAGGCGCCTTCCGCGTGCAACGTGCGGCCGCCTAAGGCGGCGGACACGGCGTAAAGCCTGAGGCGGTCGCCGGGAAGCTGGACGGCCCAGCGCCCGTTCCGGTCGACCGGCGCCCGCGTCTCCTCGCCCTCTGGCGAGACCAGGGCGACAGACCAGTGCGGAGGCGCGCGGCCCGCGACCCGGACCATGCCTTCGTGACCGGCCCCGGCCGAGGTGATCCGCGGCGGGGCCAGATAGCCCGCCTCGCTGGAAGCCGGCGCGGACGTCTCGAGCCGGCCCGAGCCGGCCTGCGTCTGCTCACGTCCGCATGCGCCGGTGAGGGCTGCGAGCGAGAGGGCGGCCCAGACCGGCCGGAAGTAGGTGGCCAAGACCCCTCCATCTCCCGCGCCTATGCGGGAGATGCTACATCCCAGCGCCAGGGTCGACGGACAAGCCCGCACGAGCCGTGCGGCGCGCGGCGCAGGATAGCGGATGACCGGACACATCGAACCGTCGCCGGCGCGGCGGGCGGCGAAGCTTTCCGTCTGTCTGTTCTGCGGGTCTTCGGACAGCGCCGATCCGGCCTTCCTCGAAGCGGCTGCGGAGTTCGGTCGGCTGCTCGCTCGAAACGAGGTGCGTCTGGTCTACGGCGGGGGCGGGGTCGGGCTGATGGGCGCGGCCGCCAGGGCGGCGCATGACGCCGGCGGTGCGGTGCTGGGGGTCATGCCGACGTTCTTGCGACGTCAGGAGCTGCTCTACGACGCGGTGGAGACGGTGGTGGTGGCGACTATGCATGAGCGCAAACGCATCATGTTCGACCAGTCCGACGCCTTCGCCGTGTTTCCGGGCGGGATCGGGACCTTGGAGGAGGTGGTGGAGCTGCTCTCGTGGAAACGGCTCGGCTTGCATGACAAGCCGATCGTCTTCCTGGATCAGGCAGGCTTCTGGGAGCCGTTCTTCGGCCTCATCCGCCACACTGTCGCGGCGCGACTGAGCCCTGAATGGGCGTCGGACCTGTGGAGCGCGGTCAACCGACCCGAAGACGTGCTGCCTGCGATCCAGGCGGCGCTGGCGATCACCGCCTCGCGTCCACAGGCCTCGGAGAACACGCTGACCGGGATGGCGCGAACATAGCCCCGCTAGCCGGTGCAACCACCCGCGGTCAGGGCAGACGGACCAGTCCTGCGGCGCGGATGGCGGCGGCCTTGGAGAGAGCTGCAGGCGCGCAGGCCTTCCAATAGGGCCCGTCGTCTCCAGAGGCTGCGAGCCGGCGCTTGGCGGCATGGGCCAGCATGCGGGCATGATCGGCTCTGGCCGATCCGCACGCCGTGGGGCGATGGGCGGATCCAAACAGTTCGCTCACGGGCGTCAGGGCCGGAGCGGCGGTGCGGGTCGGCGTCCAATGCAACATGGGCTTGATCCCCTTGATGACCGCCCGCCAGCTCCGGCGGCGACCATCGGGACGGATTCGCGCTTCTGCGATTCCTAACGCTTCGTGAACGAGCCACCGCTAATCGCGTTCCCTGCCGTCTGCAAGACGGTCCCATCGGGATCGTGGGAAAAAACTCCGTCTGCGCTTGCCTTCCCCGAGACGGAGGGCGAAATCGCACGATCCCGATCGCATGACGTCGGGATCGGCCAAGTTACGCCGCACTGGTGTGTCCGAACTGCAAAGTCTAACATCTTTTCCCGTCGCATAGGCGGCTGCCAAGGGATCGACCTGACGTGTTCTCGCTCCTCGGCTCGGCCCTGATCATCATGGCGTTGGCGGGCGCGGGTTTTGCAGTCGTCTCGGCGCGCGCCGCCTTCGCCCACGTGAGCCAGTCCCGTCGTCGCGTCCCCGCCGCCCTGGCCCCGGCGGTGACGCTGCTCAAGCCGCTGCACGGCGCCGAACACGGCCTGCGGGAGAACCTGGCGAGCTTCTGCGAGCAGGCTTACGCCGGTCCGGTCCAGATCGTCTTCGGCGTGCATGACGAGGCGGACGGCGCTGTCGCCGTGGTGCGCGAGCTGCAGCGCGCCTATCCCCATCGCGACATCAGCCTGGTCGTCGACGACCGCGTCTACGGCGAAAACCGCAAGGTCTCCAACCTCATCAACATGGCGCCGGCGATCTCGCACGAGATCATCGTCATGTCCGACAGCGACATCCGGGTGGAAGGCGACTATCTGGACCACATCGTGGAGCGGCTGCAGCGTCCGGGGGTGGGCTTTGTCACCTGCCTCTACACGGGGGAGGCCTGCGGCGGCGTCTGGTCGGAACTGTCGACCATGGGGATCAACTATCAGTTCCTGCCCAATGTCGTCATGGGCGTGCGGCTGGGCATGGCCGACCCGTGCTTTGGGGCCACCGTGGCGTTCAAGCGGCAGGTGCTTGCCGAGATCGGCGGCTTCGATCGATTGAACAACCAGCTGGCGGACGATTACGATCTCGGCCGCGCCATCCGCCGGCTCGGCTATGCGGGGGAGCTGGCGGCCGCCCCGGTGGTCCACGGCTGCGCTGAGCGGAGCTTTGCGGAGCTCTGGCGGCACGAGCGGCGCTGGGCCCGCACCATCCGCATGATCGACGGATGGGGCTTCGTCGGCCAGGGCTTCACCTATCCCACCGCCTGGGCGTTGCTGGGAAGCCTCTTATGCGGCCTCAGTCCCCTCGCCGTCGCCGCCCTGCTGGCGGTCATGGCCTCTCGTCTCTATGTTGTGCATTGCGTGGACGGCGTCAGCAGCGCTCGGGCCAAAAGCCTGTGGCTGCTGCCCGTGCGCGACGTGTTCTCGTTTGCGGTCTTCTTGAGCGCATTCTTCGGCAGGACGGTGACCTGGAGAGGGCGCCGTTACATCGTGGATCGGGGCGGCGCCCTAACCCCGGCGGACTCGGACCTGATGGTTCCGACACCCGCCCAGGAGTCTTCATATGCTTCGTACGCTGTTCCTGCAGGCGCCCTCTTTCGACGGCTTCGACGGGGGAGCGGGCTCCCGCTACCAGGCCAAGCGCGAGATCAAGTCGTTCTGGTATCCGACGTGGCTCGCCCAACCGGCGGCCTTGGTCGAACAGAGCAAGCTGATCGACGCCCCGCCGCATAGGACGACCCTGGCCGAAGTCCTGACCCACGCCCGGTCCAACGACCTGGCGGTGCTCCACACCTCCGTCCCGTCCTTCAAATCGGATGTGAAGGTGGCGGAGGCGATCAAGGCCGAAAATCCCGACATCAAGATCGGCATGATCGGCGCCAAGGTGGCCGTGGACGCCGATGGATCCCTGCGCGACGGCGGGGTGATCGACTTCGTGGCCAGGAACGAGTTCGACTTTACCGTGAAGGAGGTCGCCGACGGCCATGACTGGTCCCAGATCAAGGGCCTGAGCTTCCGCAACGATTCCGGCGTCATCGTCCACAACGAGGACCGCGCGATCCTGCACGACATGGATAGCCTGCCCTGGGTCACGCCGATCTACCAGCGCGACCTGAAGATCGAGAACTACTTCATCGGCTATCTGAAGCACCCCTACATCTCGATCTACAGCGGGCGGGGCTGCAAGAGCCGCTGCACCTTCTGCCTGTGGCCCCAGACGGTGGGCGGCCACGTCTATCGAACGCGCTCGGTGGAGAACGTGGTCGAGGAGATCGCCTGGTCCAAGAAGGCCTTCCCCCAGGTGAAGGAGTTCTTCTTTGACGACGACACCTTCACCGACGACCTGCCCCGCGCCGAAGCCATCGCCAAGGGCCTGGGCAAGCTCGGGGTCACCTGGTCCTGCAACGCCAAGGCCAACGTGCCGCGCAAGTATCTCGAGGTGTTCAAGGAGAACGGCCTGCGCCTGCTGCTCGTCGGCTACGAGAGCGGCAACCAGCAGATCCTGCACAACATCAAGAAGGGCATGCTGATCGAGGTCGCCGAGCGTTTCACCAAGGACTGCCACGAGCTGGGCATCGCCATCCACGGCACCTTCATCATGGGCCTGCCGGGCGAGAGCGAGGAGACCATCCGCGAGACCATCGACTGGGCGCGCAAGATCAACCCGCACACCATCCAGGTGTCGCTGGCGGCGCCCTATCCCGGCACCTTCCTCTACAAGCAGGCTATCGAGAACGGCTGGCTGGACGCCGAGCATGCCGAGCTGGTGGACGACAACGGCGTGCAGATCGCGCCCCTGCACTACCCCAACCTCAGCCACGAGCGCATCTTCGAGAACGTGGAGGTCTTCTACAAGGCCTTCTACTTCCGACCCAAGAAGATCGCATCCATCGTCGGCGAGATGCTGACCAGCCCCGACATGATGAAGCGGCGCCTGCGAGAGGGTGTGGAGTTCCGCGAGTTCCTGAAGGACCGCAAGGCGGCGGACGCCGTGCCGGCGTGAAACGGCTGGTCGTGACGGCGGACGACTTCGGCGCCGCGGTCCAGGTCAACGAGGCGGTGGAGCAGGCCCACGTCCAGGGCGTGCTCACCGCCGCCAGTCTCATGGTCGCCGGCGGCGCCATGGCGAATGCTGTGGCCGGCGCCCGCCGCCTACCCAGGCTGCGGGTCGGACTGCATCTGGTCCTGGTCGAAGGTCGGCCCGTGCTGCCCGCCGCGGACTTGCCCGACCTCACCGGACCGGACGGGCGCTTCCGCCGCGACATGGTGGCGTGCGCCGTCGACATCTTCTTCAGGCCCGCCGCGCGCCGCCAGCTGCTGGCCGAGGTCACGGCGCAGTTCGAGGCCTACGCCGCCACCGGCCTGCCGCTGGACCACGTCGACACCCACAAGCACTTCCACCTGCATCCGACCATCGCCGGCGCGATCCTCAAGGTCGGCCGGCGCTTCGGCCTGGACGCCATGCGCACGCCAGCCGAGCCGCGCGCCATCTTGCTGGCCGCAGAGCCGGGCGCGCCGGCGCCGCCGGCCTATGTCACGGCGCCCTGGTCGGAGGTGGTGCGTCTTCGGCTTCGGCGCGCCGGCGTCCGCACCGCCGACCACGTCTTCGGCCTGCACTGGTCGGGCGCGCTGACAGCAGAGCGGCTGCGCGGACTGATCGAGCATCTTCCCGACGGATTGACGGAGATCTACACCCACCCGGCGACCGGCGGCGGCTTTGACGGCGCAGCGCCCGGCTACCGCTATGTCGAGGAGCTTGCGGCCCTGATCGATCCGGGCGTCGTCGGCGCGGTCCGCCGCAGCGGGACGGTCCTGGGCGGGTTCAGCGACTTCCGCGACCTCGGTTCGGCGCGGGCCGCATGAGATGACCGTCCAGGCCGCCCTGCCCGCTACCGGCGGCGCCCGCCGGCGCTTGCTGCCCTCGCCGGCGCGCCTGGGCCTCGCGGCGGTCGCCCTGATCGGGCTGTCCCTGGCGGTCGGTGTGGTCGGCTGGTTCGGCGCGGGCAAGGTGCTGGCCTCCCTGTCCAAGGTCGGCGCCGGCGGCTTCCTGCTCTTCTGCGCCTACAGCCTTTGCACCTTCGCCATTACCGGCGCGGCCTGGTGGACGCTCGCGGTCGGCGAGCCGCTGCGTCGCTGGCCGGTGTTCATATTCGGCCGTCTGCTGCGCGAGAGCGCCTCGGACATCCTGCCCTTCTCCTCCATCGGCGGCGTGGTGGTGGGAGCGCGCGGCGTGGTCCTGCGCGGGGTCGAGCCGTCCCGCGCCTACGGCGGCCTCGCCATGGACCTGGTCACCGAGATCGTCGCCCAGATCGGCTTCCTGACCCTGGGTCTGGCCCTATTGTCGGCGCGCCTGTCCGGGGATGCGGAGGCGCGCAGCTTCGAGCTCTGCTTCCTGGTCGCGATCGCTGTGGCCCTGCTCGCCATCGGCGGCATGGTGCTGGCCCAGCGCCGCGGCTTCAACCTCATCGACAAGCTGGCCGAGCGCATCTCGCCCGCCGCGGCGCGGCAGGTGCATGGCATGGGCGAAGCGATCGCCGAGCTGCACCGCCGCCCCATGCGCCTGCTCGCCAGCGTCGCCCTGCATGGAGCGGGCTGGATCGTCTCTGCGCTCGGCAGCTGGATCGCGCTCCACCTGATGGGAGTCCCGATTTCAGCCCCGGCCGTCATCGCCATCGAGAGCCTGCTGTCGGCGGTGAAGAGCGCCGCCTTCGTGGTGCCCAATGCGGTAGGCGTGCAGGAGGCGGCCTACGCCCTGATCGGTCAGGTGTTCGGCCTGTCCGGCGAGATGGGCGTGGCGCTCAGCCTGCTGCGCCGGGCCAAGGACCTGACGCTCGGCGCCCCGACGCTGCTGGTCTGGCAGGCGCTCGAGGGGCGTCGTCTGCTGCGCCCGCTGCAGCGGGCGCAGCAGACGTCCACCTAGACGTTTAGCGCGCATGGCGGTGTTCTTCACCAGCGACACCCATTTCGCCGACCACAGGGTGCTCAACCTCTATCCGCGTCCCTTCTCCTCCTTGGCCGAGATGGACGCCGCGCTGGCTAAACGCTGGAACGAGGCCGTGGCTGTGGACGACGAGGTTTGGCACCTCGGCGACTTCGCCCGCACCGTGAAGGCCGCCGCCGAACTGCTCCCTCGGCTGAACGGCGCCAAACACCTCGTTCTCGGCAACAACGATCCGCCGGGCGTCCAGGCGCTGGGGTGGGCGTCGGCGTCGGCTTACGCCGAGATCGTGGTCGACGGCGTGGCCCTGGTGCTGTGCCACTATCCTTTCCGCAGCTGGAACGGCATGCACCGCGGCGCGGTGAACCTGCATGGCCACAGCCACGGGCGGCTGAAGCCGCTGACGAGGCAGCTCGACGTCGGCGTCGACGTCTGGGATTTCCGGCCGGCCAGGATTGATGCGGTCCTGGATCGCGTGCGGAGGCCGATGCGGGCGGGAGCCTCGACGACGAAGACGTAGCCGGCCGCAGCTAAACGGCCATACACCGATCCTCGAAAGCGGCGGGCGCTGCGCGCTCCCGGCCGAGATGGTCTTCGAGGGCGGCGAACAGGTCGCGCGGGGTGATCGGCTTGGAGATCAGGCCGTCGAAGACGTCCGCCTCCGGCGCCAGCACATCGGCGGAAAAGGCCAGGATCGGCGTGGCGGCGTTGACGCCCCTCTCCGAGCGGATCGCCGTGGCCGCCTCGAGCCCCCCCATGTCAGGCATGTGCAGGTCCATCATGACGAGGTCGTAGGCGCACAGCCGCGCCGCCTCGACAGCCTCGACGCCGGTTCCGGCCATGTCGATGTCGATGGGGAACGGCGCCAGCAGGGCCTTCACCAGCTCGCGATTGACCATGTTGTCTTCGGCCAGCAGCAGTCGGTAGCGGCCGGCGAACTGGGGGGCCGCCGGAAGATCGTCGCGGGCCGCAGTCGGCGGCGCCTCCCGCGTCTCCGGAGCGGGAAGGGTGAAGAAGAAGTCCGAACCGGCGCCGACCCGGCTCCGCACGCCGATGACGCCGCCCATGGCCTCCACGAGGCCCTTGCAGATGGCCAGGCCCAGCCCGGTCCCGCCGTGCCGGCGCGTGTTGGAGCCGTCGACCTGCGAAAAGCGCTGGAACAACAGGCTCGTCCGCTCCGGTGCGATGCCATGGCCGGTGTCGCTCACTGTGGCGTGCAGCCGGCCTTCGGCGTAGCTCAGGCTCACCGACACCTCGCCTGCCTCGGTGAACTTGACGGCGTTGCCGATGAGGTTGGTCAGGACCTGGCGCACGCGATCGGGATCGAAATCGATGCGGCTAGGCGATCCTTTCGAGACCTCCAGCCTCAGTCTCAGCCCCTTGGCCTTCGCCTGGGCCTGGAACAGCTCCAGCACTTCGGCGGTCAGCTCCGCGGGGTCGGTCGGTGATGCACAGATCTCGACCTGGCCCGCCTCCAGCTTGGAGAAGTCGAGCACGTCGTTGACGGTGGCCAGGAGCGCCCGTCCTCCAGACCGCACGCGCTCAAGGTAGCGCCGAGTTTCGGTCGAGAGCTCGGGCTGTCCGCCGATCAGGTCGGCAAAGCCCAGCACCGCTGTCAGGGGCGTGCGCAGCTCGTGGCTCATATTGGCGAGGAACTGCGACTTGACCTCCGCGGCGGCCTCCGCCTGCGCGCGGGCGGTACGGAGTTCGGCCTCCAGGGCCTTGCGGTCTGTGATGTCGCGGGCGACGTCGACGAAGCCGGTCGGCCGACCGTCCGGGTCGCACAACACCTGCGGGTTCACCTGCAGCCAGATCCAGCTCCCGTCCTTGCGACGGCAGCGGTACTCGATCGCCTGACCCGGCGCGCGGCGGCCTTCGGCGAGGTCTCCATAGGCGGCGGTGACTTGGGGATAGTCGTCGGGATGGATGAAGGTCTGCGTCAGCTGGCCGGTCAGTTCGCTGTCCGTATGACCGATGATGGCGAGGATGGACGGCGAGATGAAGACGATCTCGCCCTGCAGGTCGATCTGGACGATGGCGTCTCGGACGTGCTCGGCGAGCAGGCGGTAGCGGGCCTCGCTGACCGAAGCGGCGATCTCGGCCCGGCTGGCCCGGTCGGCTTCGGCGAGGGTGCTGGCCTGGAGACGGCGCTGGCGGGTCTGCATGGCGGCGACCGGCAGGCTGGACAGGGTGCATACGACCAGGAACAGCTGCAGCACGGCCGCCTGCTCCAAGGCGCTGCCCCGCGTCAGCGAGATGGGTCCGAGGTGGGCGAAGGTCGCGGTCACAGACACCAGCGCGGTCAGGATCAGGCCGCAGGCGGCTCCAAAGGCGCCCAGCTCCACCGCCACGACGAGCAGGACGGGCGGGATGATGAAGAGGAGCGGCCCTGTCGACTGGGTGAAGACGACGACGACGCAGACGGCGAGGGCCAGACCGGCCAAGGCGCCGCGTGGAGTGAGCGGACGTTCGCGCAGGTGTTCGCGGGCGTCGGCCAGGACCAGCAGACTGGGCGTCAGCAGCACCAAGCTCAGTCCATGACCGATCCACCAGTGGGTGAAGTCGGAGACCAGGGCGTCGCCGGCGGCCCATGAGAGGCCGACGCCGGCGACGAGGCCGGCCGCCATGGCGGCCAAGAGCCCCGCAGCCACGAGGGCCAGCAGGTGGCCCCCGCGCTCCATGCGCACGGTGCGACCCACGCCAAGGCGCAGGAGGCTGGCCGCGAGGCCGTATTCGACGCCGTTGGCGAGGGTCATGGACAAGGCGATGGGAACGTTGGAGATCGAGACGCTGAGGGCGAAGTTGGCGGTCAGGCAAGCCGCGATGATCGCGGGCCACCGGCGCAGGTCCGTGCGCAAGAGGGCGGTCAGGACGACGGCGTCGGCGAACCAGATCGGCGCCAGCCTGCCCTCCTGTCGCGGAAGATACAAAGACAGGCGCGCCGCGATCAAGAAGCCGCAGCCGACAAGGACGGCGATCAGCAGACCTCTTGCCTGGTCCCGCCCCTCGGACCGTTTCGGCGCCAGCGTAAACATGCCCCATCCTGCGACGGCCCGCCCCAACACCGGATTAACGCCTATCCTGCGCGCGGTTAGGTCGGCGGGCGATGTAACTGCCGGCCCAGCGCGCTCGAAATCGCCTGCATGACCCGCTCGCCCGTCTTCCTCTACGCCAAGACCGCCGCGGCCCTCGATAAGCGGCTCCCCGGCGCGCTGCTGCTGCTAGTCGCCCGACTGGGCGTGGCGGCTGTCTTCTTCACGTCGGGGCGAACCAAGGTGACAGGGCTTCTGACGATCACGCCGGGGACCTACGAACTCTTCCGCACCGAGTACAGGCTGCCCCTCCTGCGGCCCGAGATCGCGGCGCACCTGTCAACCTATTCGGAGACGCTGTTCCCGATCCTGCTGGCGCTCGGCCTGTTCACGCGGGTGGGAGCAGGCGTCCTGCTCGGGATGACCCTCGTCATCGAGGTCTTCGTCTATCCGGACGCCTGGCCGACGCATCTGAGCTGGGCGGGACTGCTGCTGCCGCTCCTCGCGCGGGGCGGAGGCGCCTGGTCGCTCGACCGCCTCTTGGGCCTTGACCCGGCGCGCGATCGCCTCGCCCGCGACTTCGTTCCGGCCGCAGCCTGAGACGATCGCCGCTCCCTAGAGGATGAAGCGCGAGAGGTCGGCGTTCTGAGCCAGCTCGCCGACGCGGGTGCGGACGTCGGCGGCCTCGATGCGCACCGTCTCGCCGGCCTTGTCGGCGGCGTCGAAGCTCAGCGTCTCCACAACCTTCTCGAGCACCGTCTGCAGCCGGCGCGCGCCGATGTTCTCGACGCTGGCGTTCACCGCCACCGCGCATTCGGCGAGCGCATCGACGGCCTCGTCGCTGAACTCCAGCGTGACCCCCTCCGTCGCTAGCAGGGCTTGATGCTGACGGATCAGATTGGCCTCGGGCTCGGTGAGGATGCGGCGCATGTCCGACAGGCTCAGCGGCTTGAGCTCGACCCGGATCGGCAGGCGGCCCTGCAGCTCCGGCAACAGGTCCGACGGCTTGGAGACGTGGAAGGCGCCGGACGCGATGAACAGCACGTGGTCGCTCTTCACCGGCCCGTGCTTGGTGGAGACGGTGGTGCCCTCGATCAGGGGCAGCAGGTCGCGCTGGACGCCTTCGCGGCTGACCTCTCCGCCGCCTCGCCGCTCGCTGGGCACAGCCACCTTGTCGATCTCGTCGATGAAGACGATGCCAGCGTTCTCGGCCAGGTCGACCGCCTCGCGGGTGAGCGCCTCCTGGTCGAGGAGCTTCTCGCCCTCCTCCGCGATCAGCGGGCGCCAAGCGTCCTTGACCATGATCTTGCTGGTCTTGGTGCGACCGCCGAAGGCCTTGGACATCATGTCGGAGATGTTCATCATCCCCATGGAGGCCCCAGGCTGGCCGGGAATCTCGAACATAGGCGATGCGCCGCCGGTTTCCGGCAGGGTCAGCTCCACCTCCTTGTCGTCCAGCTCGCCGGCCCGGAGCTTCTTGCGGAAGGCGTCACGGGTCGAGGCCTGGGCGGTCGCGCCCACCAGGGCGTCGAGCAGCCGCTCCTCCGCGGCGCCTTCCGCGCGGGCCTTGACCCCGGCCTGCCGGCGTTCGCGCACCTGGCCGATGGAGACCTCCACCAGGTCGCGCATGATCTGGTCCACGTCGCGGCCGACATAGCCGACTTCGGTGAACTTGGTGGCCTCCACCTTCAGGAACGGCGCCTGGGCCAGCTTGGCGAGCCGGCGCGCGATCTCGGTCTTGCCGACCCCGGTGGGGCCGATCATCAGGATGTTCTTAGGCGTCACCTCGTCGATCAGGTCCGGACCCAGCCGGCGACGGCGCCAGCGGTTGCGCAGCGCGATAGCCACCGCGCGCTTGGCCTCGGCATGGCCTACGATGAAGCGATCGAGCTCGGAGACGATCTCGCGGGGAGAGAATTCGGTCATGGACGTCAGTTCTGGATCAGGCGCAGGAGAGTGCCGTCAATGTCGATGAGCGCGCCCACGCGTGCGCCCCAGGCCTGAGGCTGCAAGGCGTGCAGGCGAGGCTGGCCAGTCGCCGCTTCGCCGAGGCCTGCTGCACGGCAGATGGCGTAGAAGCCGTCGGCGTCATCCAGGCGAAGGCAGCAGCTGAACCAGTTTTCCGCCGGGTCGAGGCCCGGATGCGGGAAGAACTCCAGCGAGACCGAGCCGCGCTCAACGATCATCCAGTTCGGATCCCGCCACGCCTCCACGAACTCGAGCCGGCCATAGAAGTCGGCGGTCGCCTTGAAGTCCCGGGACGGCAGGTTGGGTGTCGCGCGACTCATCGAGGTCATCTCAGCGCTCCAGCGCCTCGACCAACACGTTGGTGTTGGAATAGACGCAGATGTCGGCGGCGATGGCCATGGCGCGCCTCGCCACCTGCTCGGCATCCAGGTCGAAGTCGATGAGCGCCCGCGCCGCCGCCAACGCATAAGGGCCGCCCGAGCCGATGGCCGCGATCCCGGCCTCCGGCTCCAGCACGTCGCCCGCGCCGGTAATGGTGAACACGCTCGTCGCGTCCGCTGCGATCATCATGGCGTCGAGGCGGCGCAGGTAGCGGTCGGTGCGCCAGTCCTTGGCCAGCTCCACGCAGGCGCGGGCGAACTGCTCGGGATGGGCCTCCAGCTTCTGCTCCAGCCGCTCCAGCAGGGTGAAGGCGTCGGCCGTGGCGCCGGCGAAGCCCGCCACCACCTTGCCCCCGGAGAGCCTTCGCACCTTGCGGGCGTTGGCCTTGACGATGGTGGCGCCCATCGTCACCTGGCCGTCGCCGGCGATCACGGTGCGATCGCCCTTCTTCACCGCCAGGATGGTGGTGCCGCGCCAGCCGGGTGTAGGAGCCTCGCTCATTGCGCTTCACTCATGGCCGGCCATGTGGCGGGGCGCAGGGGTGCGGTCAAGTTCAGGAGCGGGATTGGCGTTCACGGATCAGGAGGTCGAACGCTACGCCCGCCATCTGGTGCTGCGCGAGATCGGCGGAGCGGGCCAGCAGGCGCTGCACGCCGCACGCGTGTTGATCGTGGGCATGGGCGGGCTGGGGAGCGCTGCGGCTCCCATGCTGGCGGCGGCGGGGATAGGCGCGCTCGGCTTGGTGGACGGCGACACGGTGGCCCTATCCAACCTGCAGCGCCAGACCCTCTACGCCACCGACGACATCGGCCGACTCAAGGTGGAGGCGGCGGCGGAGCGCCTGGGCGGGCTGAACCCCGAGGTGGCCTTCGAGCGGCATGCGCTCATGCTGAGCGCCGACACGGCGCGTCATCTGGTCCAGGGCTACGACCTGGTGCTGGACGGAACCGACGACTTCGCCACCCGCTTCGCGGTGAACGCGGCCTGCTTCCAGGCGGGTCGGCCGCTGGTGTCGGGAGCTATCGAGCGATGGACCGGCCAGGTGGGCGTGTTCGCCGCCGGCCTGACCCGCGGGCGACCCCTGGCCGAACGCCAGCCCTGCTACCGCTGCCTGACGCCCGACCTCCCGCCGGGGGCTGAGACCTGCGCGCGGGTGGGCGTGGTCGGCGCCCTGGCGGGGGTGATCGGCGCGATGATGGCGCTGGAGGCCGTCAAGTGGATCACCGGCGCGGGCGCGCCGCTCTCGGGGCGGTTGCTGATCTACGACGCCCTGGCGGCGGAGACGCGCACGGTGCGCCTGTGCGCCGATCCCGCCTGTCCCCTCTGCGGCGATAAGGCTTTCCAGGCCCTCAGGGGCTAGGCGGACGATTCGCCTCGGCGGCGGGCCCCTCGCGCACGGCCTGGGCGAAGGCGCCGGCATGGGGCTCGGCCCGGCCCTCCGGGTCGGGCTGGAGCATGATGTCGGCGGCGGGGAAGCGCGCCAGGATGCGGCCCTCCGCCTCCACCAGGATGTGGTGGGCGGCCTCCACCGTCTGGCGCGGGTCCACTGCGACATGGGCCTGGATGTGCACGATGGGGCCGGAGGCGCGGGTGCGCAGGTCGCGCAGGCCCAGCACCTGGGGGTCCCTGCAGATCAGCTCGGCGATGCCGGTGCGCTCGGCCTCGTCCAGCTCGCGATCCATCAGGGTGTCGGCGGACAGGCGCAGCAGGCGCAGCGCCCCCCACAGCAGCCAGGCCGACACCGCCAGCCCCGCCGCGGCGTCCGCCCGCGGCGCGTGCAGAGTCTTGGCGATGGCCAAGCCGGCGAAGGCGGCGATATTGGCGGCCACGTCGGCCAGATAGTGGGTGCGGTCGCCCTCGATGGCGCTGGATCGGGTGTGCGCCAGCACCCGGGTCTGGGCCCAGACCAGGGCGCCGGCCAGGGCGGTGGACAGGGCGGTGATGGCCAGGGCGGCCGTTTCGGTATGCAGGGCGGCGGGGTGAATCAGCCGCAGCACCGCCTCGCGCCCGATCAGGGCGGCGGCGGCGAACACCAGCGCCGCCTGCAGCAGGCTGGCGAACGCCTCTGCCTTGCCGTGGCCGTAGCGGTGCTCCGCGTCGGGGGCGAGGATGGCCAGGCGCAGGGCTGTCAGGGTCCCGAAGGCGGCCACCAGGTCGAGCCCGGAGTCGGCCAGCGAGGCCAGCAGCCCTACCGACCCGCTCGCCAGCCAGCCGCCGAGCTTCAGCGCCGACAGCAGCACCGCCACGCCGATCGACAGCCACGCCACGCGCCGGGCGGCCCGGGCGCCTTCCAGCGGCAGGCGTTCGTGGACGTGGGCGGGGGCGGGCGAGGCGGCCGGCATGGCGCGACTATACCGCGATCCGCCGGCTCGCCCGCCCCCGAGCCTAGCGGCGCAGGGACGCGGGCGCCGCGGCGGCGGCCGGCGGCTCGGCCCCGCCGCTCCAGCCGCGACCGGTGGCGACGAACAGCTGGATGGCGTCCAGGTATCGCTGGGCCGAGACCTGGACCAGCCGGTAGCGGGCGACGTTCACCTGCCGCTGGGCGTCCACCACCGGCAGCAGCCCCTGACCGCCGTCCTTGTAGGCGATGGTGTCCAGACGAAGCGTCGCAGCGGCGGAGTCCAAGGCGTGCTGCTGGGCGGCGATGGCGCCTTCGTCGTGGGCCAGCGCCGCCAGCAGGTCGGACACCTGGCCGAAGGCGCGCAGCACCACGTCCTGGTAGTCGGCCTGGCGCGCCTCGGCCAGTTCGACCGCCTCGCGCCGCTGGGCCTTCAACTCGCCGCCGTGGAATAGGGGCTGGGTCAGTCCCGCGCCCAGGGTGTAGGCGGTGCTGCCGTAGTCGAAGAAGGTCCCTGGGATCAGGGCGCTCTGGGTCAGGGCGGCGCTCAGATTGATGTTGGGATAGAGCTTGGCGGTCTGCACGCCGACGTCGGCGGTGGCGGCGTGCGCCTGGGCTTGCGCCTCCAGGATGTCGGGGCGCTGGCGGACCAGATCGGCGGGCAGGCTGACGGGGATCTCACGCGGGAACGGCAGGTCGGCGAGCCCGAAGTCCGGGGGCGTGTAGCCGGCCGGCGCTAGCCCGACCATCAGCGCCAAGGCGTGACGCGCCTGGGCCAGCTGCTGCTCCAGCGGCGGGCGGAGGGCGGCGTCCGCGGCGCTCTGGGCGTCGGCGTTAACCCGCGCCGCCTCCGCCACGCCGCCGACCCGCTGGGCGCTGCGCACCAGGGCGATGTCGCGCTGGTCGGCGGCCTGCATGGCGTCCACGGCCTCGATCTCGGCGTGGGTGGCGGCGATGACGGCGGCCTGGGTGGCGATGCGCCCGGTCAGCGTGAGATACGCCGCATCGAGCTGATGGGCTGAGGCCTCCACCCGCGCCCGAGCGCCCTCCGTGGCCCGCCGCCGACCGCCGAACACGTCCAGGGCGTAGGAGACGCTCGCCCCGACGGAGTAGAAGTCAAAGCTCGGATTATTGTTGACGCCGGGGAAGTTGCCCGGGTTCAGCCCCAGGGTCTCGAAGTCCAGCCGCTGGCGCGTGACGCCTGCGCTCAGGTCCGCCTGGGGCAGCTGCGCGCCCTTGGCGATGGCCAGCTCGGCGCGGGCCTGCTGCAGGACGGCGTCGGTGGAGCGCAGGCTGGGGTTGCCCGCCAGGGTCTGGCGCATCAGGCCGTCCAGCGCCGGCGAGTGAAAGGCGCTCCACCAGGCCTGCCGCACCTCGCCGCCGAGGGCGACCCTGACGCTGGTCGGCGCGTCGTCGCCCGCAGCCGCATAGCCGGCGAGCGCCGGCGCCTCCGGCGGCTGGAAGTCCGGCCCGACCGTGCAGCCGCAGAGCCCGGCCGTGGCGACGAGCGCCAGGGCTATGGCGCGCCTATTCGACCGCATGCACCTCTCCCTTCGGCGGGCTGCGCGGCGGACGCATGAGCAGCACCAGCGGCATGATCAGAAGCGCGATGTCGAGCATCAGCTTGAAGCAGTCCACATAGCTGACCATCGCCGCCTGGGCGGTCACCTGGGCGTCGATGAACGCCATGCCCTGCCGGGTGGCCAGCGACCATCCATGCGGCGCGGCCAAGGCGAGGTTGGGGTTGTCCGGCGTCACGTGGCGGATCAGGTCGGCGTGGACGGTCGAGGTGTTGCGCACCAGGATCGCCTCCAGGATCGATATGCCGACGCTGGAGCCGATGTTGCGCGTCAGGGTGAACAGCCCCGCCGCGTCGGTTCGGAGCCTGGGGTCGAGGGTCGCGAACACGACGGTCGACAGGGGCACGAAGATCAGCCCGATGCCGAAGCCCTGGATGACCCCCGCCGTGACCACCAGTTCGGGACCCATCTGCAGGTCGATGTGGGTCATGCGCCACAGCGCGAAGGCGGTGAGCGCCAGGCCGCTCAGGATGATGAGCCGCGTATCCACCCGCCCGATCAGCCGGCCCACGATGAACATGGAGAACAGGGTGCCGAAGCCTCGCGGCGCGGTGACCACGCCGGTCGTCACCACCGGATAGCCCATCAGGTTCTCCAGCATGGGCGGCAGCAGGGCCAGGGTGGCGAACAGCAGGATGTTGATGAAGAAACCGAAGAAGGTGCAGATCAGGAAGTTGCGGTCCTTGAGCACCTCGCGGTTGACGAAGGGCTGGTCGGCGGTGAGCGTCTGCACGCCGACCCACCAGAAGCCGAGCGCCGCCAGCGCCGCCTCCACCCAGATTTCGGTGGAGCTGAACCAGTCCTTCTGCTCGCCCCGGTCCAGGAACAGCTGCAGCGCGCCGATGCCCAGGCTCAGCGCCAGGAAGCCGGTGAAGTCGAGCCGGCGCGGGGCCGCATCGCGCCTTTCCCGCAGGAACAGCCAGAAGCCGAGCAGCGCCAGCACCCCGAACGGCAGATTGATGTAGAAGACCCAGCGCCAGCTGTAGTTCTCCGTCAGCCAGCCGCCGAGCGCCGGGCCCATGATGGGGCCGAGCATGGCGCCCATGCCCCAGACCGACATGGCCTGGCCGTGTCTCGCCCGGGGGTAGATGTCGAGCAGGATGGCCTGGGACAGCGGCACCAGCGCCGCGCCGCACAGGCCCTGGAGCAGGCGGAAGCCCACGATCTCGCCCAGGCTCCCCGCCAGGCCGCAGAGCGCCGACGCGATGGTGAAGCCGGCGATGGAGATCATGAACACCCGCTTCATGCCGAAGCGCGAGGCGAGCCATCCCGTCATCGGCGTCATGATCGCCGAGGCCACGATGTAGGAGGTGAGCACCCAGGTGATCTGGTCCGCCGAGGCCGAGACGCTGCCCTGGATATGCGGCAGGGCGACGTTGGCGATGGTGGTGTCCAGCGAGTTCATCACCGTGGCGGTCATCACCGACGCCACGATGAACGGCCGTGCGGCGCCGACGCCGGCGGGATCGTCGGGGGTGACGGTCACATCACGCACGAGACGATCGTGCTCCCTCGTCCTTCCGGGACGGTCGCGGCGCCAGGCCGCCCTCGCCTCACCGCGCGCCCGGCGGGTTGAGGCGGTAGCCGAGCAGGGCGCGGCTGTGGGCGGTGTCCACGGTCACCTTGGCGCTCAGACCCGCGGCCAGCGGAGCGGCGATGTCGGCGGTGTCCTCGTCGAACACCAGGCGCACGGACAGGCGCTGGACCACCTTGACCCAGTTGCCGGTGGCGTTCTCCGGCGGGAGCAGGGAGAAGCTGGCCCCCGTGCCGGGGCTCAGGCTGGCCACGTGCAGGTGGTAGATGCGGTCGGGATAGGCGTCGATGCGGACCGTCGCGGGCTGGCCCGGGCGCATGTAGGCGAGCTGGTCCTCCTTGAAGTTCGCATCCACCCACAGGCGCGGCGCGGCCAGGGTGAAAAGGGCCTGGCCCGCGTTGATGAAGTCGCCCACCTGCAGTTGCTCGACCCGGGTGACGATCCCGTCCTGCAGCGCCCGGACCGCACCATAGCCGAGGTTGAGCTCCGCGCGATCCAGCGCCGCCTGGGCCGTTCGCACCGCGGCCGCCTGGCCCAGCGGGCCGTCGGCCTGTCCGCCGAGCGACGCCAGCACATTGGCCTGCTGCTGCTGGGCGCCGGCGAGCTGGGCCTTGTCGTTGGCGACGGCCTGGGCGGCGGCGTCGCGCTGGCTGATGGAGGAGACGCCGGAGGCGGCCATGGCCGTCTGGCGGGCCAGCTCCCTCTGGGCGTAGAGCAGGGCGGACTTGGCGGCGTCCAGCTCCGCTCCGCGCTGCTGGTAGGACGCCTGGCTGGACTGCACGCCCTGACGGGCTGTGGCGAGTTCGGCCTGCGCCTGCTCCACCGCCACCTGAGCGGGGCGCGGGTCCAGGCGGAAGAGGACTTGGCCCGCGTGCACGAGCTGGTTCTCGCGCACGTCGACCTCGACCACCTGGCCCGAGACGTTGCTGGCCACGGTGGCGCGGGCCGACTGGACCGCCGCGTCGTCGGTGGCGACGTAGCGGCCGCCGCTCAGGTAAAGGTACACGGCGGCGGCGATCATGAGCAGCGGCAGGACGATCATCAAAGGCAGCCGCCAGGCCTGCGCCCGCTCGCGGGTGGACCGCCGACGCGGCGCTGGCGCTGCGGCCGCCCCGCCGGTCCCGGCCACGGGCGCCGTGTCGCCCTGCACCGCGGCCGCACCCTCTTCCACGTAGCTCAAGCCGACGTCCTCGTCCGGGCGCGCCAGACCCGTCTCTCGAAGGCGCGGAGGTCGCGAAAAGCGGGCCGCGGCGCATTCACCCGACCGCCCATCGTGCGGCCGTCACCCCGCCTCATAAACTTTGGACGCAACGTTCCAAAGAAAAACTTGGACGCAGGGCTTCCGGTGCGAGCCTCAGGCTCCGGCGGCGAGCGGTGCGGCGAACTGGCCGCCCTTGCGGTACTTCCAGAGATAGGTGGGCAGGACGGCCTCAAGCGCCGTCGGCGACACGCCCAGGACCTCCAGACCGGGCAGGGCGGCGTCTGCGACATTGTCCCGCTGCAGCATGGCAACCTGGTCGGTGGTGATCTGGGGCGCCATGAAGGGCAGCAGCTTCGCCTGCAGGTCGCCCGCCTGGCCGATGATCCGGGCCAGCGGGATCGGCACGGGCACGAGCGCGCGGCGATGGTGGGTCTCGCGCAGCATCATCTCCATGAGCTGGCGGAAGGTGTAGACGCCGGGGCCGCCGAGTTCGAAGGTTCGACCCGCACAGGCCGGATCGGCCAGGGCCGCGGCCACAGCCGCGCCGACATCGCCGGCGTAGACCGGCTGGAACCGGGTGCCGCCGCCGCCGATCAGCGGCAACAGGGGCGACAGATTGGCCATGGCGGCGAAGCGGTTGAAGAAGTCGTCCTCCGGGCCGAACACGATGGACGGCCGCAGCACGACGGCGTGCGGCAGGGCCGCTCGGACCGCCGCCTCGCCCCGAGCCTTGGTCTGGGCGTAGAGCGACGGCGAGGCCGGGTCCGCGCCGATGGCGGAGATCTGCACAAAGCGTTCGACGCCGGCGCCTGCGGCCTGCTGCGCCAGGGAGCCGGCGGCCGAGGCGTGCAGGGCCTCGAAGCCCTGGCGGCCGGCCTCGTAGAGCACGCCGACCAGGTTCACCACGGCCTCGACGCCCTCGAGGGTCTTGGCCACGCTGTCGGGATAACGGATATTGGCCTGCATCAGCTCGATCTGGCCGACGTCGCCCATCACCTTGAGCTCCGGCGCCTGGCTCGGCCGGCGTATGGCGACGCGGATGCGCCAGCCGTCCTTGGCCAGCGCCCGCCCCGCGTAGCGGCCGACGAAGCCCGAGCCTCCGAAGACGGTGACCAGCCTCTGCATACGCGCGCCCTTCGCCGATCTCACCCGAACCCTGGCGCAGCCGATAGAGGAGGACGCGGGGCGCCGCAACTTGAGCCCCCGGCGTTTGCGCGCTATAAGCCGCCCAGTCACATCGGTCGATGGCGCTGGATGGCGTCTTCGAGCGGCGGCCTTGACGGGCCCGCCGCTTTTTTATTGCTCGGAAGGTCGCGCGTGCGGGCCAAGACCCCGGAGGATCGCAAACTGCTGGAGCTGCTCGACCCATTGGTCGAGGCGCACGGGTTCGAGCTCGTGCGCCTGCGCCTGATGGGCGGTTCGGCGAGCGGGCGGACTCTGCAGATCATGGCGGAGCGGCCGAGCGACGGCGACCTTGGCATCGACGAGTGCGTGCGCCTGTCGCGGGCGGTCTCCGAGGTGATGGACGCCGCCGACCCGGTCTCGGGCGAGTACCGGCTGGAGGTCTCCAGTCCGGGGATCGACCGGCCGCTGACCCGGCTGAAGGATTTCGAGGCTCATGCGGGACTGGAGGCGAAGATCGAGCTGGACCGGCTCGCCGACCGCCGCAAGCGCTTCAAGGGCGTGCTGGCGGGGGTCGAGGTCGTCGACGGCCAGCCGCACGTGGCGCTCGACATCGAAGGCGAGGCCGACACGGTGCTCGTGCCCTTCGCCTGGATGCAGGACGCCAAGCTGACGCTCAGCGACGCGCTGATGGCCCGCGGCGCCGAGAAGCGCGCCGCCCGCATGGCCGAGGACGGCGAGGCGGAAGGGCACGATGAACCCACGACCGTTGCCAAGACCAAGGGCCGGGCGAAGCCAGGCCGGGGGGCTAAGTCGGCCTCTCATCTGACGACGTCCCAGCCCCTGCCGCAGGACGACGACCAACCCGACCCGCCCTCTCTGGCGGGGAGCGGCGCGAAGCGTAGCGGCGGGGGCACGCGCCCCCATCGCCGGCCCGCGCCCGGCTCCCGTCCGCCCGAGGGGCGAGACCTGTAAGCCTGGAAGGACACTGAACCCATGGCCACCGGCATTTCCGCCAACCGTCTCGAACTCCTGCAGATCGCCGACGCGGTGGCGCGCGAGAAGTCGATCGAGAAGGAGATCGTCATCGAGGCGATCGAAGAGGCGATGCAGAAGGGCGCCAAGACGCGCTACGGAAACGAGCACGACATCCGCGCCTCCATCGACGTGAAAACGGGCGAACTGACGCTCAAGCGCGTGGTCACCGTGGTCACCGACGATGAGGAGATCGGCGAGGAGGACGTGGGCAAGGTGCGCCTGACCGTGGCGCTCCGGCGCTATCCCGACGCGGAGGTCGGCAGCGTCTACGAGGAGATCCTGCCGCCGTTCGAATTCGGCCGGGTGCAGACCCAGATGGCCCGGCAGGTGGTGACCCATAAGGTCCGCGAGGCGGAGCGCGAACACCAGTTCGAGGAGTTCAAGGACCGCGGCGGCGACATCGTCAGCGGCGTGGTCAAGCGGGTCGAATACGGCAACACCGTCGTCGACCTCGGCCGCGGCGAAGGCATCATGCGCCGCGACCAGTCCATCCCGCGCGAGATGTTCAACGTCGGCGACCGCATCCGCTGCTACATCTACGACG
>CAXTEX010000019.1:0-28284 GCA_964243445.1 uncultured Caulobacteraceae bacterium
AAGTGGAAGTCAAGGAGAAGAAGGACCGCGTCGACGACGCCCTCAACGCGACCCGTGCGGCCGTGGAAGAAGGTATCGTACCGGGCGGCGGCGTGGCTCTGCTGAAGGCCTCCAAGGCCCTCGACGGGCTCAAGGGTGAGAACGACGACCAGAACGCCGGCATCAATATCGTGCGCCGCGCGCTTCAGGCCCCGCTTCGTCAGATCGTCGAGAACGCCGGGGTCGAAGGCTCCATCGTGGTCGGCAAGATACTGGAGAACCCGGATCCCAACTTTGGCTTCAACGCCCAGACCGAAGAGTACGGCGACCTAGTCGCTCAAGGCGTGATCGACCCCGCAAAGGTCGTTCGCACCGCGCTGCAGGACGCGGCCTCCGTGGCCGGCCTGCTGATCACGACGGAAGCCGCCGTGGTTGAAGCGCCGAAGAAGGGCTCCGCGGCCCCGGCCATGCCGGGCGGCGGCGGCATGGGCGACATGGACTTCTAAGACGCTCCTCGGGCTTGTCCCGAGGATCTGTCAGCCCAGTCTGATGGGAAGAGGCCGGGGCGGCGACGCCCCGGCCTTTTTCATGTCCACGCACCATGATGCGATGATCGCCGGCGGTTTTCCGGCTTGATCCGTTCAGCGCCCGTTCAAGCCCGGAGGTCGATGACGCCATCGTCGAACGGCGCGGCGGGGCGTTCGGGCGGTGTCAGAGGAGCGATGCGTGACCCTGCAATCCAGCGACGGCGCCATAGCGGTCACCCGCTTCGGGCTCGGCGCGCGGCCGGGCGAACTGGCGACGGCGAGCGCGGACCCTCGCGGCTGGCTCAGGGCCCAGATCACGCCCGCGACCGGCGCCGAACAGCCGCAAGGTCAGCTGCCCGACAGCCGCAACCGCTTCAACGCCTACACCGCGGCGCTGGCGCAGGTGAGGATCGCCAAACGTGACGTTTCCGCTTCGGCTCCCCCAGCTGTCGACGCCCCGCCGGGAGCCGCCGGTCTGGCCGCACCGCCGGACGCGGGCGCGCAGCTGAAGGCGGAGCGCCGCGCCCTTCTCGGCCCCCTGCGCGAGGGCGTCCGCGACGAGGTGCTGGCCCGCACCCAGCTCGCCGCCGCCACCGCCGCGCCGTTCCGAGAGCGCTGGACCCTGTTCTGGGCTAACCATTTCACCGTCTCCACCGCCAAGCCCAAGGCGGCCCTGCTCGCCGGCCCCTTCGAACGCGAGGCGATCCGCCCGCACGTGTTCGGCCGCTTCGAGACCCTGCTGGCCGCCTCCAGCACCCATCTCGGCATGCTGATGTATCTGGACCAGCCGCGCTCCACCGGACCGCATAGCGTCGCCGCCTCGCGCCGGGACGCCGGCCTGAACGAGAACCTCGCCCGCGAGATCATGGAACTGCACACCGTCGGTCCCGACTCCGGCTACACCCAGGCCGACGTGACCGAGTTCGCCCGCGCCCTGACCGGCTACAGCATCGGCGTGGAGCGCGACGGCGAGGAGAACGCCGGCCGTCCGGTCTTCCGCCCCGACCTGCACGAGCCCGGCGAGCGCACGGTCATGGGTCGGCGCTACGATCAGGTCGGCGCGGCCCAGGGCGCGGCCATCCTAACCGATCTCGCCGCCAACCCGCACACCGCCGATCACATCTCGCGCAAGATCGCCGCGCATTTCGTCGCCGACGATCCGCCGCCCAAGCTTGTCGCCCGCCTGCGCGAGGCCTGGATCGGCAGCCGCGGCGACCTGTCGGTGGTCGCCCTCGCCCTGGTGGAGGCGCCTGAAGCCTGGTCGCCCCAGCCAACCAAGTTCAAACGTCCCTATGAGTTCCTGGTCTCCAGCTACCGCGCCCTCGGCGCCGTGCCGATGGAAGGCGACAAGGAGGTGATCGCCCCCCTGACCCAGATGGGCGAACAGCCGATGCACGCCCCCCAGCCCAACGGCTGGTCCGAACAGGTGGCCGACTGGGCCGCGCCCGACTCGGTGGTCAAGCGGCTGAACTGGTCCGCGCGGCTGGCGGCGGCCAAGGCGCCCGAGGCGGCGTCGCCGGTGCAGGTGGCCGACGCCGCCCTGGGCGTGCGGCTCACCGCGCCCGTGCGCCTCGCCATCGCCCGCGCCGAGACCCGCCCCGAAGCCTTGACGCTCCTCTACATGTCGCCGGAGTTCCAGCGCCGATGAGCCACCCCCACCTTTCCTCCCACCCCTCGCGCCGCGGCGTCCTTTCGCTGGGCGCCGGGCTCGGGCTGACCTTCCTCGCCGCCCCGGTGCTCGCCGACCCGCTCGCCGCCAAGCATAAGCTGGTGGTGATCGTGTGCCGCGGGGCGATGGACGGGCTGTCCGTTTCGCCGCCGGTAGGCGACCGGGACTATGCGGCGCTCCGCGGCTCCATCGCCATACCAGCCGACAAAGTGCTGAAGCTGGACGGCGACTTCGGCCTGCATCCCAAGCTGACGACCGTCTATGGCCTGTCCCAGATGGGCAAGGCGCGCATCGCCCCGGCCGTGGCCATCCCCGAGCGCATCCGCTCCCATTTCGAGGCCCAGGACCTGCTGGAGAGCGGCGGGCCGCACCTCTACGACGTCACCACGGGCTGGCTGAACCGCGCCCTGTCGGCGGCCAGCCGGGACGGCAAGGTGACCGCCATCTCCGTCGGACCGGAAGAGCCGCTGATCCTGCGCGGGCCCGCGCCGGTGCAATCCTGGTCGCCGGGCGGCAAGGCGCCGGCCGACCTCGCCCGCGTCGCCACAACGCTGCAGGACCTCTACAAGAACGACCCGATCCTCGGCCCGGCCCTGGCCTCGGGCCTGCAGACCGAGGCCGCCGCCCTGGCGCTGAACGGCGGCCAGGCGCTGAACGGGCGTGACGCGCGGGGGCTCGCGGTCACCGCCGGACGGTTCGTGGCTTCGGACGGCGGGCCCTCCATCGCGGTGCTGTCGCTCGACGGCTTCGACACCCACGCCGGCCAGGGCGCCGCAGAGGGCCAGCTCGCAAACCGGCTGAAGGCGCTGGACGACGTGGTCGCGGGCCTAAAGGAAGGGCTTGGCCCGAGCTGGAGCCAGACCGTGGTCGTCGCCGCCACTGAGTTCGGCCGCACCGCGCATGTCAACGGGACCGGCGGCACCGACCATGGCACGGCCTCCACCCTGGTGCTGGCCGGCGGTGCGCTGAAGCCCGGCGGCATCATCGGCGACTGGCCGACGCTGCAGCAGGCCCGTCTGTTCGAGAACCGCGACTTGGCCCCGACCCTGGATGTGCGCCAGGTGTTTAAGGGCCTGCTGCGCGATCACCTCGGCGTCGATCGCGCCGCGCTGGACACCCAGGTGTTTCCGGGCAGCCGGTCGGCGGCGCCGGTCAGCGGCCTGGTCTGACGCCCCCTTCGTGAAGGAGCCTTCCTTGAAACCTGTCCTGACCTTGCTGGCGCTCGCCGTCATCCTCGCTCCGGCGGCGCCCTCGCTCGCCCAGCCGGGCTCCGCCGACGGTCCGCCTCCGGCTTATGGGCAAGGCGGTGCGGCTGGCCAGGGCGGCGGCGGCGTGACCTTGGCCGAGTTCCAGGCGCGCTACCGCGCACGGCTGATGCGGGCGGACACAGATCACGACGGGCGCATCAGCCTTTCGGAGTTCATGGCGGCGCGCGAGCGGCAAGATCAGGGCCAAGGGTCGGGGGACGGCCAGGGGTCTGCCGAAGGGCAGGGCGGCCAGGGCCGCAATCCGACGCGCCAGTTCCAGATATTGGACTCCAACCGGGACGGCTACGTCACGCCGGCCGAAATCGACGCGGTGTCGGCCCAGCGGTTCGCGCGGATGGACGCCAACCACGACGGCGTGCTCACTCCCGAGGAGCGGGCGGCGAGTCGAGGCCGTCGGAGCTACGGCGGCGAGGGCGGCTCTGCGGTGCAGCCGCTGCCGCCGCCGCAGTAGCCGGCGGGCCTGCAGGCGGACAGGCCGATCGCGGCTAGCGTCAGGCTGGGCCGCCGGACACGAGCGGGGCCACGGCGCAGAACAAGGTTTTCAGCCGGTCGGTGGCGAATGGTTTTTCCAGAATGTGGCGGCCTTCGCGCGGCTCGCATTGGTCGGGGGTCGCCGTGATGAAGATCACGGGACAGGGGCCGACTTCGACCTGGATGAGCTCCACCGCGCGGGGGCCCGAACCGCTGGCCAGCATGACGTCGGAGGTGATCAGGCCCGGACGGGTCTCATGGGCGGAGCGCACGGCGTCACGCTCCGTCTCCGCGAAGCTGAAGGAGGTCGCGCCTGCCGCCTTCAACGTGTCGTGGATGTCGAGCGCCGCTATGGCGTCGTCTTCGATGATGAGAACATGGCACATGGAACACCCGACGCTATCAAAAGATAGCTAACCAGGCAGCCTTTCAGTTCCCTCCAACAAAGCTTCGCCGCAATTTTATTGACAGTAAATCGCCGGTCAGCGCGCCAGCACGTAGTCCGCCGTGGCGGCTAGCAGTTCGGGCGCGAGCAGGGTGACCCGGCCGCCCTCGAACACGATCATCCGTTCACGGCGGAGCTGCTGCAGGGTGCGATTGATGTGCACCACGCTTAATCCCAGGGCGTCGGCCATCACCTCCTGGGTCAGCGGCGCGTCGTAGACGCCGTTGACGCTCAGCCCCACGGCCATCAGCCGGTGGTTCAGCTCCACCAGCAGGTGGGCGACCCGCTCATAGGCCGTCTGGCGGCCGAGCCGGACCACATGGTCTAGCAGCAGTCCCTCCTCGGAAGCGGCGGCGCGATCCAGGCAGTGCTGTAGGTCGGGGTGTTCCACGAGCGTCGCCGGCGCCAGCAGCTCTGTGGCGTCGACCAGGGTCATGCGGGTCAGGGCGACGGTGCTCGCCGTCATCAGCGGCCCCATGCGCAGGCAGACGCCCAGGGCGTCACCCGGCAGCAGGATCGAGAGGATCTGGCGGCGACCGTCTGGCAGCAGTCGTTGGCGGAAGGCCCAGCCCGAGGCGATAAAGCGGGCGCGCGTCACCGGCTCGCCCTCCGTCTGCAGGATCGTGCGGGAGACCAGCGTCTCGCTCCGCCGGCCCAGTCCTTCAATGCGACGCCGCAACTCGGGGCTGACGGGAGCCAGGGCGTCCATGCGGCGGAGCACGAGCCCCATGTCGGCGCTGACCGCCGCGATGCGCTGAGCTGTCATACGCTACTCCCTTTCCGGTCTCGCCTGATCTTCATCACCGCCGCAGCCAGCGGAGCAGCCGTAACCGGCTTGGAGACCAGAGGTTCACCCGCGAAACGCGAATCCAGCGCCCAGGCTTCATAGCCGGTAGCGAAAAGGAGCGGCACGCCCAGCGCGCGCAGGGTGTCGGCCAGCCGATCCACCCTGCCTCCGTTAAGGTTCACATCCAGGATGGCGAGATCGGGCGCGGGAACGCGGTCCAGCAACCCCAGCGCACTCTCCACATCCTTGGCCGGCCCGATCACGTCCCCGCCGAGCTGTTGCACCAGCCGCCGCATCTCCGTCGCCAGGAAATACTGATCTTCGACCACCAGCACCCGCGAGCCGTCCAGCGTGTGACTGAGCTCGCTCACGCCTCGCCGTCCATCTCGTCCAAAGCCACCACGCGGGCGCCCAGCGGCAGCTCCACGGTGCAGCGCACGCCGCCCGGGGCGAAATCCAGGCTGGTGACCGCGTCCAGGTCGTAGGGCAGGCCCTGCTCGATCAGGTCGCGCCCGAAGCCCGAGCGCTGGGGCCGGCTGTTCAGGGCCGGAACGCCGCTCTCGCGCCACTCCAGACTAAGCCGGCGGCCCTCGCTGGTGTTCATCAGCCGCCAGTCCACCGCGATCCGCCCCACCGGCACCGACAGGGCGCCGTACTTCACCGCATTGGTGGCCAGTTCGTGCAGGGCGAGGGCGAACACCTCGGCGGCCTTGTCCTTCAGCAGCACGGGCGGCCCGGAGACTTTGATGCGGTCGTCGTCGGCGGGGGCGCTGGCGGCGAGTTCGTCGCGCACCACGTCCTCCAGCTCCACCCCCTCGTCGCCCCGACGCGCGATCACGCCCTGGGTGCGGGCGAGGGCGTCCAGACGGCCGGCGAAATGGGCGGAGAAGGCCTCCAGCGTGTCCGACGTCTCCAGCGAGCGCCCGCTGATGGAGCGCACCACGGCCAATATGTTCTTCACCCGGTGCTGCAGTTCCGAGACCAGCAGGCGATGGCGGTCGTTGGCGCGCTTGAAGTCGTCGATCTCGGTCGCCGAGCCGAAGTATTTGACGCCCTCGGACTCGAACTCGATGGCCTGGGCGTCGACGCGGAACCAGCGGTACGCCCCGCCGATCGTGCGCAGGCGGTGCTCATGCCGATAGGGTCGCCCGATCCTTGCGGCGTCGCCATAGTCCTTGCGGAAGGCTTCGCGCTCGTCGGGATGGACGACGTCCAGCCATCCTGAGCCGAGCGCCACGCTCGTCGGCTGGCCGGTGTAGTCGGTCCAGCGCTTGTTCATCCAGTCGGTCGCCCCGTCCAGGGTCGAAGACCACAGCAGGTCCGGCACGAGGTCGGCGATGGTGCGCAGGCGCGATTCGCTACGGCGCAGATCGGTCTCGGCCTTGGTGATCTTGGTGACGTCCAGGAAGGTCATCACCACGCCGGCGATGTAGTTCTCCAGGCTGCGGTAGGGCAGCACCCGGACCTGATAGCAGCGGTCGTCGGCCCCGCGCACCTCGCGCTCCACGATGGTGAGGGTGCGCAGCACCCGGCGGACGTCGTCCTGCATCTCGGAATAGGCAATGCGGGCGGCGATGTGGTTCAGCGGGCGGCCGAGGTCGGTGTCGATCAGGTGGAAGACGTCCGACATGGCCGGGGTGAAGCCCTTCACCCGCAGGTCGTAGTCCAGGAACACGGTGGCGATCTGGGTCGATTCGAGCAGGTTCTTCAGATCGCTGTTGGCGCGGCCGAGCTCGCCGACGCGCTGTCCCAGCTCGCCGTTGACGGTGTGCAGCTCCTCGTTGACCGACTGTAGCTCCTCCTTGGAGGTCTCTAGCTCCTCGTTGGCGCTCTGCAGCTCCTCGTTGATCGACTGGTATTCCTCGTTGGAGGACTTCAGCTCCTCATTGGTGCTCTCCAGCTCCTCGATGGTGGCCTGCAGCCGTTCGCGGGTGAGGCGCAGATCGGCTTCCAGCCGCTGGACGTGTTCGTCGCGCAGCACCGAGGCGTCGACGAAGACGTCGTCGTCGTTGGCCGCCGCGTTCCCGGCTTCGCGGAACAGCACGACATAGCCCGGCGGCTCCTCGCCGGGCAGGGGCTCCACGATCAGGTCGACCCTGCGCCGCTCGCCGTCCTCGCTTCCGTCCACGGTGATGCGGTCGATCTTCACCGGCGCCTTGTCCAGGGCGGCGCGCTGCAGCGCCGCGCGAAGGTCCACGCGCAGGTCGCGGTGCACCAGGTTGACGACGTTCAGATTGGCCGAGCCCGACGCGGGCTCCAGGAAGCGGCCGGTGCGGCCGGAGAAGGACAGCACCTCGAAGCTGGGATCGACCAGCACATAGGCGGGGGCGTGGCGCTCGACGACGCGTTCGGCCTGACGCCCGAGCTGAACGTTCGAGTCCAAGCGGGGCCGCCGCGGCGGCGTCTCCACGACGCTGCGGGCCCGCCCCAGGCTCAAGGGGAAGTCCGGCAGCACGCGCACGCCGGTGTCCAGCCGCCGGAAGATGCGGCGCTGGCGATCGATCGGGGCGAACAGCCTTTGGTGGCGGGTCACGTTCTCCGAGGAGCCCAGGAAGAGATAGCCTTGCCCGCGGAGCGCAAAATGGAACAGCGGGATGACCCGATCCTGCAACGATCCCGTCAGGTAGATCAATAGATTTCGGCAGGAACATAGGTCTATGCGGGAGAAGGGAGCGTCCTTGATCACGTTGTGCTGGGAGAAGATGCACATCTCCCGCAATTCCTTGTTCACCCTATAGGTGATCCCTTCTTTTGTGAACCACCTGAGTATCCTCTCCGGCGAGACTTGCTTGGCGATGGCTTCCGGATAGCGGCCCGCGCGCGCCACCGTCAGGGCGCGGCCGTCGATGTCGGTGGCGAAGATCTGGATGTTCGGCGCGCCCTCCAGCGTGTTTATGTGCTCGCGCAGCAGCAGGGCGATGGAATAGGCCTCCTCGCCGGTGGAGCAGCCCAGCACCCAGACCCGCACGTAGTCGCCCGCGCCCTTGCCCTCGAACAGGCGCGGCACGACCTCGCGCTCCAGCAGGTCGAACTCGGCCTTGTCGCGGAAGAAGTGGGTGACGCCGATCAGCAGGTCCTGGAAGAGGTGGTGGACCTCGTCGGTGTCCTCGCGCAGGAAGGCGATGTAGCGCTCCACCGCATCGATGGCGTTGACCTGCATGCGCCGGGCGATGCGGCGCAGGAAGGTGCCGTGCTTGTAGCCGTGGAAGTCATGGCCGGTGCGGTTGCGCAGGACGGCGGCGATGCGGCCGATCTGTTCGGCGATCTCCTCCTCGGCGGCCTGTTCGTCGCGGCCTGCGGGACTGTCGCGCAGGTGGCGAATGTAAAGGCCGACGCGGGCGGCGATCTCGCCCGCGTCGAGCACGAAGTCGGCGAGCCCGGTGGGATCGGCCAGCGGGTGCATATCCCCCGCGCGGGCGGCCTCGCGCTCGCACACGAGCACGCCGCCGCCTTCCTTCAGCGCCATGGTCCCCGCGCTGCCCTCCGCCCCCAGCCCGGCCAGCAGAACGCCGACCGCCGCGCGCCCGTTGGCCTCGGCCAGGGAGACCAGGAAGCTGTCCACCGTGCCGCGTTCGCCGGGCGCCTGGGCGACCGGGGTCATGTGCAGCGTCCCGTCGACGAAGGTCATCAGCTGGTCGCCGGGCGCCACATAGATGTGGTCGGGCTGGGGCCGCACGCCGTCCGAGGCCATGGCGACGGGCAGGGCGCTGACCCGGCCAAGCGCCTCGACCATCTGGGCGATGTCGATGGCCTCCGCCTGCCGCGGCGTCACCACCCAGGCGACACCCAGGTTGGGCGCCGCGGCGGCGAACAGGCGCTGCAGCGAGTCCATGGCGTGCGCGGCCAGGGCCACGCCCACCACCGCCACGTCCGGCAGCGGCGACGACGACGGCGGGGCGGGCGAGACGTCGGGCTCCGCCTCCGCCTGCTCGATGGTCATGTCCTGGTCGTCGTCCGCCACAGGCCGCCTTCCGAGTGAGCCCGCACGGTAGGGCCGCGCGCCCCTGGCCTCAATCGCCCTTCGGTTCGTCGACGTGGCGCATCATGGCTATGGCCGCCGACCGCAGGGTGTCCGCATAGTCGCCGATCCTACGCGCCTCATATAGGGACGCCACCGCATTGCGGCCGTGCTCGCGGGCGTCCTGGGCCATGCGGCCGGTCAGCTCCACCCGTTCCTCCACCAGCCGCAGGGCGATGCGCAGCGCCTCCTCGACGCCACGCAGCGCTCCCACCTGGCGGGCGAACTCGGAGGAGGCCGCAGGTGTTCTGGCGCGTCGGAATCATGCTCGGCTGACAGCCGGCGTGTCGCCGCGGCTAGGCCAGCTTGGCCGAGATCATGCGCTGCAGGTCGCCGACGTTCTTGAGCCCGTCGAGCTCGGAGGTTTTCCACTTGATGCGGAAGCGCTCCTCGATGGCGACGATGAGGCTGATGTGCTTGATCGAGTCCCATCCGGCGACATCCTTGGCGGTCATCTCGGGTGACAGGACCAGGGTGTCGTCGCCGAACAGGTCGTGGAAGATATCGGTCAGCTCGGCGTCGATGTCTCGCTCTTGCATGTCAGCCCCGGGTGATGATCATTGGCAGGTCGGCGGATCTGTGGTGCGCCAACTCGAGCCGGTGGACCGTTTCGCGATCGGCGTCAGAGCCGGCGTCGGCGCCGGCGGTATGCGGCGCGAAGCCGAGCTTGCCGTAATGATCGGCCACCATGGCGTTCTTCTCGCTCCGGCGATAGCGCCCCTCCAGCCATCCGGCGCCCAGGCGGGCGGCCTCGGCGACGACGACAGCCAGGGTGGCCTCCTCGACCTGTCGGCCGAGCACCCGGCAGCTCATCAGCCAGGTGTCCAGCACCAGCGCGTCGTGCGCCAGCCGTCCGATGACCACGGCGATCACGCCGTTGTCGCCGAACCGGTCGGAGAGGCGGAACTGCAGCCCCAAGGCCCGCGGGTCGGCCATCACCGCCAGCACCTCGTCCTCCGTGTAGCGCCGGGTGGTCAGGTTGAACTGGTTGGTCTTGTTGATCAGCTGGGTCACGCGCTGCAGCCCGATGCGGTCGAAGGGCCGCCAGCTCAGCGTCATGTCCAGGGAACGCAGATAGGCGGGCAGGTCGGTGGCCTGCGCCTGCAGGGCCTCGCGGCGGCTGTTCGCCTGGTACTGGTCGGTGCGGGCGCGGTCCTCCGCGGTGATCGACAGGGACTCGAAATAGCCCGCGTCGCTGAGGCGGCGGGCGAACAGCACCGGGTCGTCCGGCAGCTCCGGCGCCGCGACCATGGGCAGTTCGCGACGCACAAGCTCGCGCTCGAAGGGATTGTCGTCGACGAACACCAACGCGTCCAGGCCGATGTTCAGCCGGCCCGCGATCTCGCGCAGGTTGGTCGCCTTGTCGCTCCAGTTGGCCACGAAAGCCGAGACGTCGGCGCGCCTGAGCACCATCTCCGGGTGCTCCTCGAACGGGGCCAGGGCGTTGGCCTCGTCGTTCTTGGAGCAGACGGCCAGGATCACGCCGCGCCGGGCGAGCGCTGCGGCGTAGGCCTGGAAGCCCGCGAACGCTTCGCCGAGCGCGCTGCCCTGGCCGATGACGATCCCCTCCAGCCCGTCGTCGCCGATCACCCCGCCCCACAAGGTGTTGTCCAGGTCGAGCACCAGGCATTTGGCCGAGCGCCCCTGAGCCGCCGCCAGCAGGCGGGCGACGAGGTCGCCGTACATGGGCGCGGCGCCCGGGCCGACCTCCTGCTTGGCGCGGCTCCACAGCGCAGGGTCGTGCCAGGCCGCGAGTCCGTCCTGCGCCGCGCGGGCGTCGATGGCCAGGAGGTCCACGCCATCCTCGCGCGCCGCCTCGCGCAGGCTGGCGTTCAGCCGCGCCGTCATAGCCGCCGGCGAGCCGGGCAGATGATGTTCGTTCTGGCCCAACAGGTCGGGGAAAACGGGCAGGACCGTCTGCTGCAGCACCTGGCACCGGAAGGCGTCGCGCGCGCTCCGCCACAGGGCGCGCAGCGAGCCCGTCGTGCCCTCGACCTCGGCGCGCGCCTGCTCGGCGTCCATCGCGGCGTCGGCCCCGCCCAGCAGGTGGTAGGCGTCGAGCGCCAGCAGCACCGCGGTCGGCTGGAACGCGTGCAGCTCGGATGCCGGATCGGCCAGCGCCTGGCGGTACTGGCCGTAGTCCGTCTCGAACACCTTGACCCAGAGCCCGCGCCGAAGGGCCGCGACGCGGATCGCCGCGCCGAGATGGGTCGTGGTCGACGAGCCCAGCAGGGCCAGCCGGACGGGCCTGGTCTGCAGGCCGGGCGGCGGCGCCTCGCCGAACAGGCGGGTCAGCGATCGGTCGAGCCGGCCGGTGCGCAGGAAGTCCAGCCGGGCGCCGGCCAAGCGGACCAGCTTGTCCCAGCCGCCCTGCGGCGCCTCGATGCGCTCGATCTCTGCGATGCGGGCCGGCCAGTCCCGGATCGGCGGCAGCCAGTGAAGCTCCAGGCTCACAGGATGTGGGTCTCCACAAGCGGCCAGACGTCCTGCGGCCTCAGCAGCACCATGCATTGCAGGCCGAAGCCGCAGTCCGCCAGTTCGGACTTGAAGCAGGAGGCGCAAGGGGTCTGCACCGCCGCCCAGGCGCTCCGCTCGCCCACCGGACCCCACTCGTTGGGATCATGGGCGGCGCCGAACAGGGCCAGGGTCTTCACGCCGACCCTGCCGGCGAAATGGGTGGTGCCGGTGTCCAGGCCGATGAAGCCGTCGAGCTCGGCCAGAACCTCGCCCAGGTCCTCGATCCTGCAGCAGCTGCACAGGTCGATGACCCGCTCGCCCGCGCCGAGCTGGTCGATGAGGCGGCGCACCTCGTCGGCCTCCTTGGGGCCGCCGAGGAAGACGAGGTCGACGCCGCGCCTGCCGAGCAGGCGGCGGCAGAGCTCCAGGAAATGGCCTTCCGGCCAGCGCTTGGTGTCCTTGTTGGCCCCGATCCCGATGCCGACGATGCGGCGGTCGGGAGCCTTGAGGCCCAGGATGCGCCGGCCGCCCCGGCGGGCCCTGATCGTCTCCACCGCGGCCGCGGCCGTGGAGCCCTGGACCGCTTGGGACAGGCGCCGCGCCACCTCGTCGCCGGGGGAGACCAGCTCGGGGGCGTAGCGCAGGGCGACCATGGCGGCCAGGTCGAGCAGCTGGGTCTCCACATGGGTCACCGGCAGCTGGGGCGAGCGCGCCTGCAGGCATTGCAGATCGACCGACACGATGGCGACGCCGCCCCGCGCGCGCGTCTCCTCCCCGGACTGGATCTCCACCACGATCGGCTCGGCCGCGTCCCTGTGCTCCACCTCGAAGGGGAAGCTCAGCTCGCCGGCTTCGTCCACCGAAGCCGGCGTGACCAGCTTGCCGATGACGTTGGCCAGCCCCGAACTGCGTACCACCAGGGTCAGCGGCTCCCAGTCGGCGGGATCGGCCACCGACAGCTTCAACAGGCCCTGATAGCGTCCCGGCCTGACCAGGAAGGGCGCGGAGATGGCCACCGGCGCAGACACCTCGGCGCGGCAGGGGAGCCGCACGGCCACCGGCTCTTCCCCGGTCTGGAACGTGTGGGCGGCGTGGCCGTCGGCCGTCGACACGCGCACGGTGGCCTGCGGGTGCGACGGCGCGGCATGGCCCTGCACCCGCACCAGCAGCTCGACCTGCGGCGTGGTCGTGGGGAAGCGCAGGCTGAGCGTTGCGACCGCAAGGCTGGACCAGCGGCCCCACGGCTCCCAGTCCAGCCAGCCCGGGCCGAACGTCATGGTGCTGCGCGCCAGCTCGCGCGTCTCGGCTGGTCCGCTGGTCCCGGGCGGCGAGCCCACGTCGATGCGGTAGAGGGCGGCGGCCAGCATGCGCGTGTCGGGGACGCCCTCGTCGATCGGCGGCCAGACTGCGTCGGTGGCGATCTCCAGGTCGATCCGGCCCCGATAGGCGGTCAGGTGCAGGCCCTGGTCGCTGATCCGGTGGCCCATGCCGCCGTCCAGGTCGCGCGGTCCCAGGTGGAGGCTCGCCGCCCCGTCGTGGACGCCGTGACGGGTGAACGGAAGCGCCACGTCAAGGTAGCTGAAGGTCTCCAGATCGCCGATGCCGGCGTAGATGCGCGCATCGAACAGCTTGAGGACCTCGCGGGTGTCGTCGTCGCGGCGCAGGTCGACGGCCAGGTCGAACGCGCCGAGCTCGCGCGCGGCGAGCTCGGCCACGGCGGCCTTGCGTCGCGCGAGCAGCGCCCTGTGGTCCAGGTCCGCCAGGCTGTTCTGGGAGAAGATGGTCGCCGGCACGATGGCGTCGGCCACGTCCAATCGTCGCGCCAGCCCGACGTTCCAAGGCCCGCACACCAGGGTGATGTGGGCCTGCGGGAAGGAGCGGCGAAGCAGCATGAGCGCGGGGGCCGCGATCAGGATGTCGCCGATGTGGTCGAGCTTCAGGCAGAGGATGCGGCGCACGAGCGGACGGCCCGTCGCAACGCCCGCCCGGCGCTCGGCCGTCACCGAAGCGATGATCGGGTAGCCGGGCGCCGCGCCTCGAGCAGGAGTCATCAAGTCTCGCCTGTGATCATGACGCCTTTCAGCGGGACCCGCCTCACGTCTATGGGATCGCGCCGCTTGGGGCCAGGGCGGCCAGGGTGCGTACGGGAGAGACGGCGCGGCTACCCGTTGGCGCGATGTCAGACGGGGTGCACGGCGAGTTCGGCCCGTGCGAAGAGGCTCTGGCCTGCCGCCGACACAAAGGTCCGCCTGAGTATGGCGCTTCCCGCTCCTCCTGCGATCCTGCAGCCCATCGTCGTCCAGGCGGCGCGGCTGCCCGCGCCGGCGGGCGACGCCGCCTTCTCCATCGTCACCGTCACGCCTGCGGTGCTGGCCGACAACGAGCGGTTGGACGAGGCGTTGGCGACCGTGCCGGGGTTCTCGCTGTTCCGGCGCACCTCGAGCCTTGGCGCCAATCCGACGACCCAGGGCGTGACCCTGCGCGGGATCGCCGGGTCCGGCGCCAGCCGCGCCCTGGTGACCCTGGACGGCGTGCCTCAGAACGATCCCTTCGGCGGCTGGGTCATCTTTACCGGCCTGCCGACCGAGGCCATAGCCGGCGCCCAGGTGGTGCGCGGCGCCGGGGCCGGCGCCTACGGAGCGGGCGCCCTGACCGGCGTGGTGGCGCTCACCGAGCCGGACGCGGTGCCCGGCCATCTCTCCGCCGACGTCGAGGGCGGCCAGCTCGGCTACGCCCGGGCCGCCGGGATCGCAGAGGCTGACGTCGGCAGGGCGCGCACCTTCCTGGACGCGTCGGGGGAGACGAGCGACGGCTGGATCCCCGTGCGCCAGGGCCGCGGCCCGGTCGACACGCCTGTGACCCTGCACGACTGGAGCATCGCGGAACGGGTGGAGGACGGGGTCGGGCCCGCGGCGGTTAGCGAACGCATCGGCGCCTATGAGGAGGATCGCGGCGCCGGCACGGTCTACGCCGGCTCCAGGGCCCGCGGAGCCCAGGGCAGCCTGACCGCCGCCCGCCAGCCCACGGCCGACGCCTGGGGCTGGCGGGTGCAGGGCTGGGCCGAGGGGTCGGACCTGCGCAACACCACAGCCTCTGTCGCGCTCGGCCGCCAGACCGCGACGCTCGCCGACAACCAGTACGCCACGCCCGCCTATGGCGTCGGCGGGAATGCGGCGCTGCGGCGGACCACCTCGACCCCGAACCTGGAGCTGGGCGCCGACGTGCGCGACTTCGCCGGTGAGAGCAAGGAGCAGCTGTTCAGCCAGGGCGTCGCCAGCGGGCGGCGCGAGGGCGGCGGCGCGCAGGCGGTCGCAGGACTGTATGCGGAGGCGAGCGTCGCCGCCGGCTCATGGCTGGTCACCGGCGGCGCGCGGCTGGACGGCTGGGTCGACTACGCCTCCCGCCTGGTCCAGATCGGCTCCACGACGCTCGACCAGACCCCTGCGGCGCGGGGCGGGGCGGTACCGGACGGGCGGTTCGGCCTGCGGCGCGACCTCGGCCCGGCTCTCTACGTCAGGGGCGCGGTCTACTCCGGCTTCCGCCAGGCGACGCTGAACGAGCTGCACCGCCCCTTCCGCGTCGGCAATGACGTGACCCTGGCCAACGCCAGCCTCAGCCCGGAGAAGCTGTACGGCGCGGAGTTGGGGTTGGGCGGCCAGGGCTTCGCGCGCTGGGACGCCGACGTGTTCTACAATCAGCTCGCCAATGCGGTGACCAACGTCACCATCGGCCATGGCCCGGGCAGTTTCCCGGAGGCGGGCTTCGTGGCGGCGGGCGGCACGCTCTACGAGCGCGAGAACGCCGGCCGGGTGAACGCCTACGGCCTGGAGGGCGAGGCCGACCGCTCGTTCGGCCCGGCGCTGCGCCTGGGCGCGGCGCTCAGCTACACCCACGCGCGGGTGGACGGCGGCTCGGCGGCGCCGCAGCTGAGCGGCCTGCGCCCGGCCCAGACGCCGCAGACGGTGGCCACCGCGACCGCGCAATGGCGTCCCCTGTCGCGCCTCAGCCTGTTCGCCGAGGTCCGTTACGAAGGCGCGCGCTTCGACGACGACCAGAACACCCGTCCGATCGCCGCCGGCACGGGCGTGAACGCCCGGGTGGAGTACGCCGTGCTGGGGAACATGAAGCTTTACGTCAACGCCGAGAACCTGCTCGACGCCGACATCCAGACCGGCCGCACCGCCGCCGACGTGGTCAGCTATGACGCGCCGCGCGTCGTGACTGTCGGGCTCGCCTACCGCCGTTGAGGTCGTCGCCAGCCGGCCCGCAGCAACGCCTGCAGTCACGGGCCGACCCGGACTGTCGCCCCATTGTCGCGCAAACGCCCTTGCGCCGCCGCCTGGTCTTGCCCAACATTGCGGCATGGAAGCCCCGCACGCTCCGTGCGCCCACGCCGGCGTCCGCGCCGTCAGCGAGGAGCGGCTCGCCGCCCTGCTGACCCGCGCCCAGGACATCGCGGAGACGAGCGGCGAGAAGTGGACCGCGTCTCGCGCCCGCGTCTACGAGCTGCTGGTCCGCGCCGGCGCGCCGGTCAAGGCCTACGACATCCTGCCCATCTACGCCGCCGACCGCACCGCCAAACCGCCGACGGTGTACCGGGCGCTGGAGTTCCTCCAGAACCTCGGGCTCGCCCATCACATCGCCAGCCTTAGCGCCTTCATGGCCTGCCACGGCGGAGACCCGACCCACGCCGCCTCCTTCCTGATCTGCCAGTGCTGCGGCTCGGCGGACGAGATATCTCCCGACCTGTCCAACATCATCAGCCGGGCCAGCCTGCGCACCGGCTTCGAGGCGTCGCTCGCCACCCTGGAGATCCGCGGCCTCTGCAGCCGCTGCCAGGCCGCCTAGGCGATGAGGCCCGCTGCGCCGCCATTTCTTACGATGGGTGCTGCGTGCTTCGAGACAGCCTGCTGCGCAGCCTTCCTGAGCATGACGAAGCGGGAGGCGATCTCCAACCCTCGTCATCCTGAGGAGCCCTCGCAGAGGGCGTCTCGAAGAATGCAGCACGGCCAGGCCAAACGCCCGCATCCGCAGGCACGAAGAAAGCCCGCATGAGGCCCTAAGACACCGTAGAAGCGGTATCTGCGTCGAACAGGCGAGGACGGACGATGATCGTGGCGACCGATGTGGCCTTCGGCGAAGGGCCGCGCTGGCATGACGGCGCCCTGTGGTGGTCCGACATGCACGGCGGGACGGTCAATCGGATCGTCGGCGGCCAGGTCGAGACCGTGTGCGAGGTGCCCACCCGCCCCTCAGGCCTCGGCTGGCTGCCCGACGGGCGGATGCTGGTGGTGTCGATGACCGACAAGCGGGTGTTGCGGCGCGAGCCCGACGGGACGCTGGTCACCCACGCGGACCTGTCCGGCCTCGTCCCTAGGCGCTGCAACGACATGACGGTGGACGCCCAAGGCCGGGCCTATGTCGGCAACTTCGGCTTCGAACTCGATGGCGAGGAAGAGCCGCGGCCGACCGTCCTGGTGCGCGTCGACCCCGACGGTTCCGCCCGCGTGGTCGCCGACGACCTGCTCTTCCCCAACGGGTCGGTGATCACCCCCAACGGCCGCACCTTCATCGTGGGGGAGACCTGGGGCGCTCGCCTGACCGCCTTCGACATCAGGCCGGACGGCGCCCTCGCCAACCGCCGGGTCTGGGCCGCCTTCACCGACCGCGCCGTGCCGGACGGCATCTGCCTGGACGCGGAGGGCGCGGTGTGGATCGCCTCGCCCACCACCCACGCCTGCCTGCGGGTGCGCGAAGGGGGCGAAATCTTGGAGCGGATCGACGTCGGGCGCGGCGCCTTCGCCTGCATGCTGGGGGGCGAGGACCGCCGCACCCTCTACGTCTGCACCGCCGACTCCCACAACCCCGAGCGCCAGCGCGCCGAGCGCAACGGGCGCATCGAGGCGTTCCAGGTCTCGACGCCGGGCGCCGGCCTGCCCTAGACGAGACTGAGCGGGACCGGAGGCGACGGCGTGGCGGACAGGGGCTTCAAGGACAAGGTGGTGGTCGTGACCGGGGGCTCCACCGGCCTCGGTCGTGCGATCGCCGTGGAGACCGCCGAGCAGGGCGCGCTGGCGGTGGTGGTCAACTACGCCTCCAGCGAAGCCGAGGCGAAGGAGACCGCACGGCTCTGCGAGGCGCAGGGGTCCCAGAGCGTGGTGGTGCAGGGCGATGTCGGCGAGGACGCCGCCTGCCACGCGATTGCTGCGGCGGCCGAGCCGTTCGGGCGCATCGACGCCCTGTTCAACAACGCGGGCGTGACCAAGTTCGCCCACAATCACGCCGACCTCGGCGCGGTAGACGCCGAGGACTTCCTGCGCCTGTACCGGGTCAATGTCGTGGGCGCCTTCCAGATGATCCGCGCGGCGCGACGCCTGCTGGAGGCGGCCGCCGAGCCTTCGGCGGTGGTCAACACCGCCTCCATCGCCGGGGTGACGGGCATCGGCTCCTCGGTGCCCTACGCCGCCTCCAAGGGCGCGCTGACCACCATGACCCTGTCGCTCGCCCGCGCCCTGGCCCCGAAGATACGCGTCAACGCGGTCTGCCCCGGCTTCATCGACACGCCCTGGTTCGAGCGCTCCATGGGCGCGGACTCGCTGGAGCGGCTGCGGGCCAGCATCGCGGGGTCGGTGCCCTTGAAGGTCGCCTCCAAGGCCGAGGACATCGCGGCCTCGGCGGTGTTTTTAGGCTCGCCCGCTTCGCGCCACATCACCGGCGAGACCCTGCTCGTCGACGCCGGCGCCCACCTCGGCTACGCGCCGCTGTCCATGCGCTGAGACAGGGGCGTGTCCCGCTCGATGACGCTCGGCAAGCTATTTGGCCGCGCTTTTGACGATCCAGGCGACGGCCGCCTCCACGTTCATCTTCGCCGTATCGACGACCAGCCGCGGTCGATCCCAGGCGTCATAAGCGTGCGCCAAGACCGACGCCCACGTCGGGAGCGCATGCCCCTCGATGTCGGCCGTTCGCGTCTCCACCCGGCGGCGGTGCTCGGCGGCGTCTGAGCAGACCACCTCCACCTCCAGCAACCGGGCGGCGGCGCGGGCCGCAAGCGCGCGCCAGGCCGCCCGGCTCATGGCGACCGGGTTGACGCCGTCGACCACGATCGTGCGGCCGAGGGCCAGGTTCGCCTCCGCGACGGCCTGGGCGACGGTGTAGCCGGCCGCGCCGATCTCCTGCTCGCGTCCGAGCGCCTCGCGGATCGCCTGCTCTACGGCGTCGATCCGCAGGTAGGTCGCGCCGAGACCTGTGGACACGCCGCGCGCCAGGGTCGTCTTGCCCACGCCCGGCAGCCCCGCAAAGACGATCAGCAAGGGCGAGCTCCCGACAACCTACGCCGCCGGCAGCCTACGCCACCGGCGCCGGCTCGCACATCCGCAGCAGTTCACGACGCAGCACCTTGCCGATCGCGCTGCGGGGGAGTTCGGGCAGGATGCGCACCTCGCTCAACCGCTGCATCCGGCCGAGCCGGGCGTTGGCGGCCGATTTCAGCGCCTCGGCCGAGGCCTGCGCGTCGGGCTTCAGGGTGACAAAGCCGACCGGCGTCTCGCCCCAGGCGCGCGAGGGCGCGCCGACCACGGCCGCTTCGTCCACCTCGGCTTGCGCCAGCAGGGCCTGCTCCAGGTCCACCGGATAGATGTTGAAGCCGCCGGAGATGATCATCTCCTTCTTGCGCCCGATGATGGTGAAAAAGCCGTCCGGGTCGATGCGGCCGATGTCGCCGGTGCGGATGTAGCGCTCGCCCTCGGGGCTCCACCACTCCGCCTTGGCCGAGGTGTCGGGCTGGTTGTGATAGCCGACCATCATGGCGCGCGAGCGGCCGACGATCTCGCCCGCCTCGCCCTGGGCCACCGGCCGACCCTCGTCGTCGATCACCAGCATCTCGTGGCCCTCGACCGGCTGGCCCACGGTGTGGAGCTTGTCAGGATGCTCGTGGGCCATGAGCATGCAGCTTCCCCCGCCCTCGGTCATGCCGAAGTATTCGATCAGACCGCCCGGCCAGCGCGCCAGCACCTCCGCCTTCAGCTCGGCTGAGAAGGGGGCGGAGGTAGCGTATTTCATCACATAGCTCGACAGGTCGAAGCGGTCGAAGTCGGCGACGTCCAGGATGCGGCGGTACTGCACCGGCACCAGCATGGCCACCGTCGCGCGATGCCGTTCGCTCAGCTCCAGGAACTGGCGCGCGTCGAACTTCGGCATCAGCACCACCAGCCCGCCGCCGGTCAGCCCCGGCAGCAGGCTGACCAGGGTGGTGTTGGAGTAGAGCGGGGTGGAGATCATCGCCACCGCGCCCCGCCCATAGCCCGGCGGGTCGTTCAGGTGCAGCTGCGGCCAGCGCATGGAATGCGGCTGCACGATGCCCTTGGGCGCCCCCGTCGTGCCGGAGGAGTAGATGATGTTGAACGGATGGTGCGGTTCGATGGCCACGGGCGTCGGCCTCGCGCCCTCCGGAGGCAGCCATCCGGCCAGCGGTTCGCCCTGCGCCCCGGGCTCCAGGGCGACCCGGCGCGCCGTGATGCGGGCCTCGACCCCGGCGAAGGCCTCGTCGCCCGCCTGATCGCTGAACACCACCTGCGCCCCGCTGTCGCCGAGCATGGTCGTCAGCTGTTCCGGCGTCGCGGAGGGCGACAGGGGCGAGACCGCGGCCCCCGTGCGCAGTACGCCCAGCAACGTCGCCACATAGGCGATCGACGCGGAGGCGCAGATGGCCGCCACGCCTCCGCCCCCGACGCCGTCACGCTGCAGGCCGCTGGCGATCCGGTCGGCCAGGGCGTCGAGTTCGCCGTAGCTGCAGCTCTGTTCGTTGCAAATCAGGGCGGTCTTGTCAGGATGAGCGCGCGCCTGCATGCCGACCAGATCGGCGAACAGGCCGAACGGTTGTTCGACATAGCGACGGATCTGATCGTCTACGGCTTCGACCTGGGTCATGGGATCCTCTCCCGCTTCCCCGTGGTCGGCAGGGCGGGCCGCCCGGGTTTGAGCATTGTGGTATGTCCTCGCGACTCTTAAGGCGGCGTAATATGACGGTCAAACAGCTCTTCATCCGCACAGCCGACCATTCGTGAGAAACGAAGTCCGCTATCGAGAGGGTCAGGAAGAGACCCCGGCCGGGGCGGCGGCGTCGCGCTGGGCGGCGCTGACGCTGGTCGGCGTCATCTTGATCAACATGCTGGGCTTCGGCGTCATCGTGCCCTTGCTGCCCTTCTACGCCAAGTCCTTCCACGCCCCGTCCTGGGCCATAGCCCTGATCTTCTCGGCCTATTCAGTGGGCGCCTTTTTCGGGGAGCCGTTCTGGGGACGGCTGTCGGACCGCTTCGGCCGCAAGCCCCTGCTGATCTCCACGGTCAGCGGCAACTGCCTCTGCTATCTGCTGCTGGCGTTCGCCCCCAACATCTACGTCGCCTTCCTCATCCGGCTGTGCGGGGGCCTGACCAGCGGCAACGGCGCGGTGGTGCAGGGCTATCTGGCCGACGTCAGCCCGCCGGGCGAGCGCACCGGGAGGCTGTCGCTGATGGGCGCGGCCTGGAACATCGGTCTCATCGTCGGCCCCTCCCTCGGCGGCCTGCTGGCCCATCCCGAGGAGGGCCCTGCAGGCTTCCGCCTGCCGCTGTTCGTGGCGGCGGGGCTGGCGGCCTGTTCGGCCGTCGCGCTCGCCCTGTTCGTGCGCGAGAGCCGCGTCCGCGGGGCCAAGATCGAGACGCCGAAGAGCCGCTGGGCCGCCTTAGGCGAGGCGGTGGCGGACCCGGTGATCGGGCGGCTGATGCTGCTGACCTTCCTGGTCGGCTTCGCCTTCACAGGGGTGGAGAGCATCTTCGGCCTGTGGACCCAGGCGCGCGACGGCTGGGGCCCGCGCCAGATCGGCGCCTGCTTTGCCTGCGTGGGCCTGGGCGCCGCGGTCACCCAGCTCGGCTTCACCGGGCGGCTGGCGCGCCGCTTCGGCGAGGGACCGATGCTGACCGCGGGCATGGCGCTGATGGCGGTCTGCTCGGTGCTGCAGCCCTTCTCGCCCTCCGGCCGCGCGACCATCGTCCTGCTGACGCTCGCGGCCATCGGACAGTCGGTGGCCTTCCCCAACGTCGGCGCGCTGATCTCCCAGGCCGCCGATGCGGGGCGTCGCGGCCAGATCCTGGGGCTGAACAACGCCTGCGGGGCGCTGGCCCGGGTCACCGGCCCCTTCTGCGCCGGCCTGGCCTTCGCCGGTCCGAGCCGCGACCTGCCCTTCTTCATGGCCGCAGGCGTGGTCGCCCCCGCCATCCTGCTGGCCCGCTCGGTGAGCCGCCGCGCCCAGGGGCCTCGATCCGCTTCGCGGCGCGCCCGTGATCCTGCCGGCCCGGGCCTGCCCGAATACGGCGGCCCCGACTTCAGCGGCGTCGAGGGAGAGGCCGATCGAGCGGTCCGTAACGCCCGCGATCCCATGAGCGTGGACCCGTCGGGTAATTAGGGCGGAGGGACGGCGTCAGATGTCGCATTTGTGGTGGGTTGGCTGGGGATCGAACCCAGGACCGTTCGATTAAAAGTCGAATGCTCTACCGCTGAGCTACCAACCCGCTGCGCGACCCGAAGCCGTGAGGCTCGTCCTCTAACGCGACGCGGCGGCCGCCTCAATGCCGTCGTCGCGGAACACGTCCGCGGGCGCGAGGCATGACGGGCGAAACGTAAAGTTACTTGAAAGCCTTGAACGGACACCAAAACAATTTGTCCGAATGGAGATATTATGCGCTAATTGCGTCACGGTCTGCGGGAGCCGGCGATGCCGAGAGTGGTGATCTGGACGTCGGGTCTGTTGTCGCTCGGCTTCGCCGTGGCGGGATGCCAGACCGCTCCTGCACGGTATGCGAACGACGGGGTCCAGGCGACCTATCAGGTGGCGTCCACGGGCGCCACGGCGGTCCGGGCCACCGGCGGTCAGCTCTATGTCGGCGCGGGTGCAGCGTTCCGCGCGCCGCTGCACGACCTGAACGTGATGCAGGACAAGATCGCGCCGGTCCTTCTACGCGCCGAGTCGCATCCTTACGACCTCGCCGGCGTGAACAGCTGCGCCGGCGTGCTGGACCGGGTGGCGGAGCTAGACTTGGCGCTCGGGCCCGATATCGACACGCCCAAGCCCAAGAAGCGCACGCGAATCTCGCGCGGGGCTGATTTCGCGGCCTCGACGGCGCTGGATGCGGCGGGCACGGCGGCCGAACACTTCATCCCCATGCGGAGTACGCTCAAGCAGATCACCGGGGCGACCCGGTATGAGAACCACGTCAAGCACGCGGCCCTGGCCGGCACCACCCGCCGCTCCTTCCTGAAGGCCATCGGCATGGAGCACAACTGCTCCTGGCCCGCGGCCCCCCTCGATTTCCAGCCGACCCAGGTGGCCGACGCGGCCGCCCTGTGGAGCGGCGCGCCCGTCACCAGTCCGGCCCAGACGGGCGGGGCGGCGATACGGCTGGCGTCCGCAGCGTCGCCCGCGGTTCCGGCGGGTCCGTCCTCGGCGGTCCAGGCGTCCTTGGCGGCGCCCTCGGTGCAGCCGACCCTGGTCGCTGTCCGAAGCGCTCCAAGCGCCGCCGTGCGCCCGGCGAGGATCGCCGCGAGCCGGCGGACGCCTCCGCCGGTCTTCGTGGCGGTGCGCAGCCAGCTCGTCATCCCCGCCGCCCTGCCGGCCGCCGAACCCGGCCAGAGCTGGCGTCCGGCGCCGGCGAGGGCTGAGATGGTCGAGGTCTCAACGCCTGTGACACACGCGGGCTTGGCGAACACGGCCGTGGCCAGCGGCGGAGCGGCGGCGGCCGCGCCCTGGAGCGCAGCCTTCACCAGCGGAGCCGGCGCCAGGCCCTGACCTGCGCTGACCGACCCAGGCGGAGCATGACCACGGCGGCGCCGAGACGCGTCTAGCCTTGCAGGTCGTCGTCCCTCCCGTGACGGGCGTGGAAGTCGCGGCGGAAGGCGTCAAGGGCGCCGGCGCTGATCGCGTCGCGCAGGGCGGCCATCAACGCCTGGAAGAAGGCCACGTTGTGCCAGGACAACAGCACCTGGCCGAGGATCTCCTGCGAGCGCACCAGATGGTGCAGATAGGCCTTGGAATAGACCGAGCTGGCCGGACACGCGCTGGTCGGGTCCAGCGGCGTGTCGTCGTCTGCGAACCGCGCCGTCTTCAGATTGATCGGTCCGTTCCAGGTCCAGGCCTGGCCGTGGCGGCCGGAGCGGGTGGGCAGGACGCAGTCGAACATGTCCACCCCGCGCGCCACCGCCTCCACCAGGTCGACCGGCTTGCCCACGCCCATCAGATAGCGCGGTCGTTCGGACGGCAGCTGGGCTGGGGCGTAGTCGAGCACCTCGCACATGGCCGCATGGCCCTCGCCCACCGCCAGGCCGCCGATGGCGTAGCCGTCGAAGCCCGTCTCCTGCAGCCGCTCGGCCGACTCCCGCCGCAGCGCCTCGAAGGTGGAGCCCTGCTGGATGCCGAACAGCACCTGGGCGTCTCGCGCGCCGAAGGCCGCCTTGCAGCGCGCGCCCCAGCGGGCCGACAGGCGCATGGCCTCAGCCGCGCGGGCCTCGCCGGCCGGCCACTCCACGCACTCGTCCAGCTGCATGACAATGTCGGAGCCGAGCAGGTCGGCCTGGATCTTGATGGAGCGCTCGGGCGAGAGCGCGTGGCGCGAACCGTCGAGATGGCTCTGGAAGGCGACGCCGGTCTCGTCCACCTTGGCGATCTTGGACAGGGACATGACCTGGAAGCCGCCGCTGTCGGTCAGGATGGGCCGCTCCCAGCCCATGAACCGGTGCAGGCCGCCGAGCCGCGCGACCCGCTCGGCGGTGGGGCGCAGCATCAGGTGGTAGGTGTTGCCGAGCAGGATGTCGGCGCCGGCCTGGCGCACCTGGTCCGGGGCCAGCGCCTTGACGGTGGCCGCCGTGCCCACCGGCATGAAGGCCGGCGTGCGGATGTCGCCGCGGGGAGTGGCCAGCACGCCCGTGCGCGCGGCGCCGTCGGTGGAGGACACGGTGAAGGGGAAGGCGCTCACAGCTCTGCCGCCGGAAACCAGAGACCCGCGTCGCCATAGGAGTAGAAGCGGTAGCCCTTCCGCACCGCATGCGCATAGGCGTGCTGCAGGGTCGCCAGCCCGCTGAAGGCCGCCACCAGCATCAGCAGGGTGGAGCGCGGCAGGTGGAAGTTGGTCAGCAGCGCGTCGGCGGAGCGCACCGGCCGACCCGGGCGGATGAAGATGTCGGTCTCGCCAGCGAAGGGCGCATAGCGTCCCTCCGGCGTGAGGCAGGACTCCAGCAGGCGCAGGCTGGTGGTGCCCACGCAAACGACCCGCCCGCCGCTATCCCGCGTACGCTGCAGGGCGACGGCGGTCTGCGCTGACACCTCGCCGTATTCGGCATGCATGCGGTGGTCGTCCACCACCGCGGTCTTCACCGGCAGGAAGGTGCCCGCGCCCACGTGCAGGGTGACGAAGGCCGCCCCGACGCCTCGCGCCTCCAGCCGCTGCAGCAGTTCGGCGGTGAAGTGCAGGCCCGCGGTCGGCGCCGCGACGGAGCCGTCGTGGGCGGCGTAGACCGTCTGGTAGTCGACCCGGTCGCGCGCATCCCCCGCCCGCCGCGCGGCGATATAGGGCGGCAGGGGCATGACGCCCACGGCCGCCACCGCCGCGTCCAGCGCCGCCCCGCCCCAGTCGAAGCGCAGGGTCACCTCGCCGCCGGCCAGCTTCGCCTCGACTTCGCCGCCGAGCGCGTCGTCGCACCCTCCGCCCAGGCCGAACGCCAGCCGGTCGCCCGGCCTCAGCCGCCGGCCGGGCTTCATGAAGGCGCTCCAGCGATCCGGCGACAGGCGGCGATGCAAGGTCGCCTCTACCGCCACCGTCGCGCCGTCGCGCGTACGCACCCCGGCCAGGCGGGCGGGAATCACGCGGGTGTCGTTGAACACCAGCACGTCGCCAGGGCGCAGCAACTCGGGCAGTTCGCGCACGGTGCGGTCCTGCACCCCGTTCAGCGCCGCCATCATCAGCCGGGCGCTGTCGCGGGGCTCCGCCGGGCGCAGGGCGATGCGGTCCGCGGGCAGATCGAAGTCGAAGGCCTCGAGCGCCAGGCTGGGCGTCGCGGCTGGGGGCAGGGGGGATGCGTCGGCCATGAGGTGGCCGCACACCTCACACTGCGGCGGAGCGGTCAAGCGCGCTCGACGGATCGACCCTCTGGAACAGCGTCGCCGGCGTGGCATTTGGAAAGCGATGGTCGCGATGGCGTCGACCCGGAGGAGATCCATAGATGGCCGAAGCCGACGCTCCAGCCGCCGAGCAGGACGACACGCCGGCCCAGACCGGCCCGGGCATCCCCGACGATGCGGCGTCTCCAGGCTACGACCCTTTCGCCGACAGCGAGCGTGAGCGCGAAGTCGAGGCGGACCCGCCGACCGTCGAAACCGTCTTCCCGGAGCCTTAGCCGCCGCGTCCTCACCCCGCGGCGGCTTCGGCCTCTCCGCTCACCGGCGGCGGTCGGCGGGCGGCGGCCTGGGCGAGGGCGACGCCGGCCAGGGCGAGTAGGGCGCCGAGCGCCTGGACCGCGCCGATCGCCTCGCCGAACACCATCCAGGCGGCCAGCGCTGCAACCACCGGCTGGATCAGCACCACCACCGCGGCGAGGGCGGTCGGCACCTTGCCGAGCGACCAGGCGATCGCCCCCTGTCCCGCCACATGCATCACGCCCAGGGCGACGCAGGCCGCCCAGCCGGCGAGGGTGGCGGGGGCCAGCCGCTCGTGCAGGGTTAGCGCGGCGACCAGCATCAGCGGCGCGCCGATCAGGCTGGAGGCCAGCATGACCTGCAGCGCGCTGGCGGTGCGGCGCGCCGTGCGCACCACCATGAAGTAGAGCGCGTACCAAACGCTCGCCAGGATGGCCAAGCCGTCGCCGAGGGAGGGGTTCGCCCCCTGCCCGCCGCTGCGCGCCGCCGCCATCGTGGCCGCCCCCGCCACCGCCAGGGCGAGGCCGGCCAGGAAGCGGCCGGCAGGACGTTCGCGCAGCCACGCCCAGGCCAGCACGGTCACGATCACCGGCGTCAGATTGGCCAGGGTGGTGGCGTTGGCGATCGAGGTCAGGTGCAGGCTGTAGTGCCAGCTGATCAGGTCCGCCGCGAACGTCAACCCGCACAGGGCCAGCACGCCCGCCGGCGCGCCCAGGCCTGGCGTCTGCAGCGGCCCACGGCGCTCGTGCGCGCTCAGCAGGGCCAGCCAGGGCAGGGCGAAGGCCAGCCGCCACCAGCCCGCCGCCGCCGGACCGGTCCCGGCCAGGCGCACCAGCACCGTGCCAGCGCCGATGACGCCGGCGCCGGCGAGCAGGACGAGCAGGGGTTTGCGGTCTGTGGGCATGGCGCTCGTCTGGCCGAGGCCGCTTCGGGCCGCAACCCCGCCGATCAGCCCGCAGCCAGTCCGATGCGGCGGCGCACGTCCGCGGGCGAGACGCCCTGGGCGCGCAGGTCGCGCAACGCCTTTGCGCCATGGCGCTTGGCCAGCCGCTTTCCGTCGGGCCCGAGCAGCAGGCGGTGGTGGCGGTAGCGCGGCGTCGGCAGGCCGAGCAGCGCCTGCAGCACCCGCTGGATGGAGGTGGCGGGGAACAGGTCGCAGCCCCGCACCACCTCGCTGACGTGCTGGCCCGCATCGTCGACCACCACGGCCAGGTGATAGGCGACGCCCAGGTCCTTGCGCGCCAGGATCACGTCGCCTTCGAGCTCGGGATCGATCTCGATGTCGCCGTGCTCGCCCACGGGCCCTGCGCCGTCCTCGACGAAGCTCAGGCCCGCAAAGCCGCCCAGCCGGTCCCGCGCCCGCTCGAGCGACAGCCGCCAGGCGTAGGGCGCGCCATCGGCCAGCTTCTGCGCCTCCATCGCGGGCGCGAGCGGGGCCCCGCGGAACGCCGTGTCCGGGCCTGGATCGTCAGAGCCGTGCGGGGCCGAGGCGATGGCGTCGATCACCTCGCGCCGGGTGCGAAAACAGCGGTAGAGCAGCCCGTCGTCGCGCAGGCGCTGCAGCGCGGCTGCGTAGTCGGCCCGGTGCTCGGACTGGCGGCGGACCGGCGTCTGCCAGCTCAATCCGAGCCACGTCAGGTCCTCAGCGATCGCCGCCTCGTACTCCGGCCGGCAGCGGGTCGTGTCGATGTCCTCGATGCGGAGCAGGAAGCAACCGCCTGCGGCCCGCGCAGCGTCGAAGGCGCGGAGCGCCGAATAGGCGTGGCCGAGATGCAGCCAGCCGGTCGGGGAGGGGGCGAAGCGGGTGACGTAGGGGGGAAAGGGGATCAGGGTTCGACGCCTACGCGGGCTTCGAGATGCGAGCAGGGCTCGCTCCTCAGCATGGCGACCGAGGTGGATTTCGCATACCCCTCGTCATGCTGAGGAGCCTCCGCAGGAGGCGTCTCGAAGGACGCAGCACCACTCAGCCCCGCCTCAGCAAGCCGACCCCCGGCAAACCGATCCGCAGCCAACCGATCCTTAGCGCGGGGCGAGGATCATGATCATCTGCTTGCCTTCCATGCGGGGCTCGTATTCGACCTTGGCGACGGGCTCGAACTCGGCCTTGACCTTCTGCAGAAGCCGCATGCCGAGCTCCGGGTGCGCCAGTTCGCGGCCGCGGAAACGCAGGGTCACCTTGACCTTGTCGCCCTCCTCGAAGAAGCCGTGCATGGCCTTGGCCTT
>CAXTEX010000020.1:0-27827 GCA_964243445.1 uncultured Caulobacteraceae bacterium
CGGCTGCTGCAGGCGCTGCAGGGCGAGGCGCGCGCCGCCTTCCCGGACGTGGCGGACCGGCGGGCGTGGCTCCGCCGGCTGCTCGACGGACCCGCGCCGCAGATGGCGGTGCGGGGCGAGATGGAGGCGGCCCTCGTCCTGGCGCGCGGCGCCCTGGCGATGACGGGCCGGCAGGGTCGCATCGACCTGCTGGTCCCGCCGCCGGCCGTGGACCTGCTCAGCCTGCGCGCCCTGCAGGCGTTGGGACGCGCGGACCGGGTGGTGGTCGTAGACGGGGTGGAGCCCGCGCTCCTCGCGCTCGCCCGTCGCGACGCGCCCGTGAGCCGCTGGGCGGAGATGACGGCCGAGGATGTGGCGCACGAGGCGGAACGGGGCGCCGCGATCGTCTGCATCGGTCCCGCGACGACCTACGCGTCTCTCGGCCCGCTCGCGGCGCTGCCCATCGCGGGCTCCGAAGCTTAGCTGGAACAGCATGTCAGCGGCGACGTTGATCCGTCGCAGGCGCGGCGAGCGACCGACGGCCTGACAATGGAGACGGCGATGCTGGGGTGGGCGCTTTTATTCGTGATCGTGGCCGTCGTGGCCTTCTACTTCGGCTTCTTCGCCCTGGCGGGTCTTGCGGCCACCATCGCCAAGGTGCTGTTCGTGATCTTCCTGGTCCTGCTGGTGGTCAGCTTCATCGTCCGGGCCTTGCGCGGTGGCTCGGTGACCTGATCCAAGCTCAACCAGACCCGTGACCTCGCGTCGGATAAGCGGCGTACGGTCCACGATCAGGTCGAAGGTCACGACGCCGGCACAGATAGACCTCCTGCTCGATGTGGGCGAGGATGTCGAAACCCGAGGCACGAAGCAGCGCCTGGGCTCCAGCCGCATTAGGCACGAACCAGTTGGTCCAGTCGTCACAATAGTTGCGCTCGACGAAGTGCAGCTTGGGCCAGCCCGGCTGGTCGAAAACCGTCTCTTCTGTAAACGGATAGTCGTCGGCGACGTCAGCGAGCGTCTCGGATCCTCGCTGCATGGATTGGAACAGCATGAGGTCGCCGGCCACATGCTCGTGGATCAAGTCGAGCGCCAGCAGCGGGTGGCGCAGGTGGTAGAAGACGCCCATGAAGATGACGAAGTCGAACCGTTCGCCCAGCTTAGCCACGTCGTAGACGTCCAGTAGGGCGAATTCGATGTCGGCGTAACCGGCCGTGTCGGCGGCGAACCGGGCCTGGGCGAGGTAGTGCGGATCGGTGTCGATGGCGACCACCCGGCCCGCGCCCCGCCGCTTCATCTCCAGCGTGTAGAAGCCGGCGTTGCAGCCGATGTCGAGCACGCTGGCCCCGTTCAGGTCGGCCGGCAGCGCATCCGAGAAACCCTTGAACTTGACGCGCGGATAGTCGCCCAGGAAGTGGTCCGGGGCCGTGACGACCCCGCCCACGTCCATGTTGTGGAACCAGGGAGCCAGCTCGCCGACGCGCCGGGCGATCTCAGCCCGCGTCAGGGTCGCCGCCGGCGAGGCGGGAGTCCGCTTGTCCGCCAGATCGTCATTGCTCATGGAGCCTCCATCACCTCAGATCGCAGGCTCAGGCCCGTATCGGCCTGCGACAGCAGTTTCAGCGCTTCGCGGTAGCCGTTCAGCGTGCCGACATCGACGTAGCTCTCGCCGGCTTTCACGCCGACGGCCTCGCCGCCCTGAGCGATCCAGGCGTTGACCAGGGTGCCGAGATACTCGTCCTCACGCCCGCGTTTGCGCCAGAGCGCCGCCAGGGCGTGGAACACCGGTCCCGGCGCCCGCAACGCGCCCCAGATCCAGGCGGTGCGCGGCACGGGCGACTTCACCTGGATTTCCGTCACCCGACCGCTTTCATCCAGCACCACGGCGTCGAACATCTCAGGCCGAAGTACGGGGAAGAGCAGGAAGGCCAGCCGATCGAGGGGCAGGGCCTGAATGGCGTCTTCGGGAAACCAGACGGTGTCCGGCAGGCCGATGACCACCGGCTCCTCGGGCCCGACCAGGGGGGCGGCGCGGAACAGGGCGTCGCACAGCCCCGCCGCCCGGGGTTGCACGACATAGGCTACGTCCATGCCTTCAACCCGGTCGCCAAAGTAGCGCAGGATGTCGCATTTGCCGGGAGAGATGACGAAGCACAGCTTGGTCGCCCCCGCTCGCGCCATGCGCTCCACCAGATACTCGCTGACGGCGCGCGGGCGTTCGGTGTCGCCGTCCCGGCGCAGCCCCACCGGCAGCAGCTCCTTCGAAAAGGCGAGCGGCTGGATGCGGGTCCCTTGACCGGCCGCGGGTATGACGCCCCAGATGGTCAGGCCCCCCTGGCGGCGGTTGCGAGCGGCGCGGCGGCGGACTGCGTCTTCGGTCCTTCCGCCACCTCGGCCAGCATGGCCAGCAGCTGGCCGGCCCGGTGATCGGAGCTGTGCTCGTCCAGCACCCGTTCGCGCGCCGCACGCCCGATCCGGCGCAGGTTCGCGTCGTCGCGATCCAGGGCGGCGAGCACATCGGCCGGGGTCTCCGCCAGCAGGATTTCGTCCCCAGGCATGAAGAAGCTGTCCAGCCCGGCCCAGGCGTCACTGAGGATCGGCGCGCCGCACGCCGCCGCCTCGAACAGCCGGCCGGACGGGCACCAGCCCAGGGCCGCCATGTCGCGGCGGGTGACGTTCAGCGTCAGTCGGCTGGAGGAGAAGAAGGGTGCGTGCTCGGCGGGCGGCAGGTGCTGGACGAACCAGATGTTCGGCGTCCAGGGGAAGGCGTCCGGATAGCCCGAGCCGCCCAGCATGAACCGCGCCTGCTGCCTCGCCCTCGCCGGTTCGACGAACAGACGCTCCAGCGCCGCCTGACGGTCGTCGGCGTAGGTGCCGAGATAGGAGAGGTCGCAGGCGAAGCGCGCGTCCGGCGGTGCGGGCCGGTGACGGTCCGGGTCGACATGGCCGTAGAGCGGCGCGGTCCGTCGCGCGCCGAGTTCGCTCCGCAACCGCTCCAGGGCGAGACCGCCTGTGTAGCTCAGCACGAGGTCGAAGCGCGCTAGCCCGTCGGCGGGGAGATAGTCCACGTCCTCACCCGCGGCGATCCGGGCCAGGGTGATCGGCGTGTCCAGGTCGTAGAAGACGGCGAGATGGCCCTGATCGGCGATCAGGTCCGCCGCGGCCCGGGCGTCTGGACAGTAGGAGGTGACCATGGCCACGTCGGCGTCCAGCAGGTGGCCGAGCGCCTTCAGGCGCACGCTGTCCCAGTCTGGATAGAGGATCAAACCGGCCTCGCCGAGGTCGGTCAGGTCTCGGTGGTCGGCGTAATAGGGGGTGTCGCGTTCAAAGAACACCACGTCATGGCCGCGTCGCTCCAGCGCCCGGATCAGACCTCGCCAGAGCGTCGCATGACCGTTGCCCCAGGAGGATGATACCGTCAGGCCAAAGACGACCAGCTTCATTGCGCCTCCCGACCTGCAGCCCTGCGGTAAAGCTTGGGCTCGGGTGTGAGTTCCTGGATGTCCTCGCGTCGAGATCGGGGCTGGTGCGCCAGGAACGGTCTTCAACCGCCAGATGAAAGGCTTGGCGGTGCGATGCGATCCGAACGACACGCAGCCTGCAGCGGTGCGGCGCGTTGGGCGTCCATCAGTCTTAACGGCCTTGGCCGCGGCCATTTCGGGGTGAGCGCATGTCGATCGGGTTGAACGCAATCGCCGCCGCGGCGGCCACGGTGCTGCTGGCGGGCTCGGCGGGGTCCGCCTCCGCCCAGCCGGAGTACGGCTATGGCCAGCTTCCGCCGGCGCCCTACCAGGAAGCCGGAGGATACGGTGGGGGCTCGTCCTGCGGCCGGGGCAGCTTCACCCTGATCGGCGCCCATGCGGGCGTGACGGTCCTGGGCGTCGATCTCGATGCCGGCGCGCGGTTGGGCGTTCCGTACGACAGCGGCTGCAGCGGCGGCGGCTATGAGGCCCAGCAGTACCAGCCGCGGCCCCAGGCGCCGCAGCAGGGCCCGGTCGGCTACGGCGGCCCGCCGCCCTACGGCTACCCGTCCCAGCCCTACGGCTACCAGGGCTACGCCGCCCCGTCATACCAGCAGTCCGGCTACGGCTATGCGCCCATGCCCGAGGGACCGCCGCCGGCCTACTACGGCTCGCCTTGCGGCTGCGAAGTCCCGCGCGGCTGGTGAGGTTTAGCGTCCGACCCCGCCTTCGCGGCGGGGCGGGTGCAGGCGATCACGCCGAAGCGGATGGACGGCGTCCGGCTGCACCGCCAGGCCGGATCGCGCTCGCTGATCTCAGGCGGATGTTTGGTCGCGGCGGTGCCTTTCACGACGGTGTCGTAAAGCCACAGGATCGCCGATCCGGGCCGCTGCGCCGCCGCCAGCAGCCGGTCGTTGGGATCTTCTCCTCGCTTGAGGACGATCGGCTGCACGGGGATGTCCAAACCGTCGCGGTGCAGGAAGAAGCTTCCGAGGGCGGCCAGCTGTTCGGGATGTAGGATGGGATCGACCGGGTGGTCCCACAGAAACACCAGTCGGCTCGGCCTCGCCCGGGCGATCCGCTCGGACGCGCCTTCAAAATTGTAGGTGCGCGGCGCCATGCGAAAGTGGTGGGTCAGCATCCAGCCGCTGACGCCCAGATACAAGACGCCCAAGGTCGTCGCAGCGATCGGCGCCGCGCGCCGGCCCGCCAGGAGTCTTCCCAGACCGACAAGGCCCAGCAGCAGGCCAGGAGCGCTAGGCGTCAGATAGCGGAAGGCGAAGCTTGGACGCAGGAAGCCAATGCCGATCAGCGCCGCCGCTGCAAGCCCCGCCGCCGCAAGCGCCCAGAGCATGGGTGTGTTCGCCGACGGCTGAACGAGGCTCCGCGGCAGGGGCAGCAGGCGCAGGCTGAGCGCGCTGAGGCCGAACGCCGCAAGCCACCAGGCGATGGCTCCGCCCCCGTCGGCCAGATAGCCGGCGATCGCCGGCAGCGCCCCTGGCGTCAGGGGCGAGTACCAGGCGATGTCGGGTCGGGCGAACTGCGCGATGCGCGGCCAGTGGAAGGTCAGCCAGCCGAAGGCCGGCGCGAACGCAAGCGCCGCCGGCCAACTCGCCACAGCACGCTTCGGCGCTCTGGCCAGATACAGCACGCCCTGGGCTGCGCCGAGGTAGAGCGCGTCATAGTGGGTCAGGATCGCTATGGCCGCGAGCGCCGCCCACACCGCAGCCCGTCGCGTCCCCGGCGCCTGCATCAGGCGCATGAACGCCACCGTCTGCGCCGTGCTGACGAGCAGGAGCAGGGCGTAGCAGCGCGCTTCCTGCGCATAGCAAAGGCCCGGGAACCAGAAAGCCAGCACCGCCGCCCATCCCAGCCGCTGCGCCCGCGTCAGGCCCGGCGCGGGCAGCAGGGCGGCGGCGAGGGGCGCAGCCGCCGCGCAGATCAGGCTCGGCGTGCGCAAGGCCAGGTCGGAGAGGCCGAACAGCCCGCTCCAGAGCTTCATCACCCCGTAGTATAGGGGCGCGTTCACGTCCCAGTAGATCTGCTGGAAGGTGGCTCGCCAGCCGTCCTGGGCGACGATGGCTCCAGTCCAGCTCTCGTCCAGCCACAGGGCGTCGTGTCCTTCCACCGCGATCTGCAGGCCCGCGGCGATGAGAACGAGGCCGATCGCGGCCAAAACGCCCCATCGACCAAGCCGGGCTCCAGCCCCGGAGGGGGCTGTCGAGGGTCCGCTCGCCATTTCTGTCCCTGTCATCGCGGCTGGATAGCGGCTTCGTCGCTCCCGCGACAGGCCAGGGGTCCGCCGCCTGATGCCGCAAGGGCGCGCCAGGGGCTTGATCCTCTCTAAACGACATGCGAACCCAGGTTCTGACGCAAGGTCCGACCCGGAATAACGCGTCCTGGAGAAGGCCTTGCCTGAAGTCCTCGACGCTGTGGACGCGAAGATCCTGGATCTGATCCAGCACGACGCCGCCTTGTCGGTGGCGGAGATCGCCGAGCGGGTGGGCCTGTCCTCCTCGCCCTGCTGGCGGCGCATCAAGCGGCTGGAGGACGTGGGCGTGATCCGCGGCCGCGTCACCCTGCTTGATCGCGAACAGCTTGGCCTGGGTTTCGAGGTCTATGCCGAAATCAAGTTGTCGCTGCCGACGAAAGAAAATCTGGAGGCCTTTGAGCGCGCGGTGGTGCGCTGGCCGGAGGTGACCCAATGCGCCACGGTGACCGGCGGCATGGACTATGTGCTGCGCGTGGTCACCCGCGACATGCACGCCTTCGACGACTTCCTGCGCGAGCGTCTGCTGTCCCTGGGCCTGGTCTCCAATGTGGAGAGCCGCATCGTGGTGCGCAGCGTCAAGAACGCCACCACCGTGCCTTTGGGCCTGGTGTCCGCCCACGTGAGCTATCCCGAACCGGCCTGAGCGCCCCTTCTAGGACTGTCCCATGATCGAGCAGGTCATAGACGCGCGGACCAGGGACCTCGGCGGCTTTTCCGTCGGGCGGGTGCTTCCATCGCCGGCGCGGCGGATGGTGGGCCCGTTCATCTTCGTGGACCACGCCGGACCGTCGGACTTCGGGCCTGGCGACGGCCTCAACGTGAGGCCCCACCCTCATATCGGCTTGGCCACGGTGACCTATCTGTTCGAGGGCGAAATCCTGCACCACGACAATCTGGACACCACCCAGGCGATCCGCCCTGGCGAGGTGAACTGGATGACCGCCGGGCGCGGCATCGTGCATTCTGAGCGTACCGATCCAACCCGCAAGGCCTCCGGCGGGCGGCTGCACGGCATGCAGGTCTGGGCGGCCCTGCCGGACGACGCGGAGGAGACCGCGCCGGCCTTTGCCCATCACGGTCCCGACGACCTGCCGACCTATGAGGAGGGCGGGATCTGGGCGCGGCTGATCGCCGGCCGCGCCTTCGGAGCGGAGGCCAAGGTCAAGACGCTCTCGCCGCTCTACTATGTGCATTGGGAGTTGAAGGCCGGCGCACGAGCGGGCCTGCCGACAGGCTATCTGGAGAACGCCGCCTTCGTCGCGCGGGGCGAGGTGGAAGTGGAGGGTCGCCGCTTCACCGCCGGCCAGATGCTGGTGTTTGGCCCAGGCGCCTTGCCTGCCGTAAGCGCTACGACCGATGCGACGGTCATGCTGCTGGGCGGAGAGCCGCTGGGCCGGCGTTACGTCTGGTGGAACCTGGTTTCCTCCTCGCGCGAGCGGATCGTCCAAGCCGCCGAGGACTGGCGCGCCGGCCGCATGGTCCTGCCGCAGGCCGACGGCGGCGAGTTCATCCCCTTGCCCGATGATCCCCTGCCGCCGGCCGAGCCGATGTCCTGACCGGGATGGCCCCGAACGAAAAAAAACGGCCGCGGGGTCGCCGCGGCCGAGTTCATAGGGAGGAAACGCCCGAAGGCGCGAGGTGAGGATGTGCGCAGCGCCCGTCGCCGTCCATCAAGAAACGATCACCGTCGTGTGAAGTTTTCTCGTCTGCCTTGCTGCAGCGCAAACGCTCAAAGTGCGGGCGCCGCAGCGGGCTCGCTGCTCTTGGCCCCGTTGACCGCGGCCCGCCATGTCTTCGCAATGAAGCCGCCGCCGAGCACGCGGCTGGGTTGATCGCCGTCGTAGAGGACGCAGGCCTGACCGGGCGAGACGCCCTCGTCCGGCGCATCGAACACCAGGGCGGGGGCGCTGTCCTTTAGCGTCAGCCGAGCGGAGACGGGAGCGCGCGTGGAGCGCACCCTGGCCAGGATGGAGCGGCCTTCCTTCGCCTTCGCCTCCAGCGACAGCCCATCCCCAAGCCAGTTGGTCTCCTTCATGGCCAACCCTGCAGTGAGGAGGGCCTCGCGCGGGCCGACCACCACGCGTTTGCGCTCCGGCTCCAGCGCCACGACGAACAGGGGTTCGCCTACGGCGACCTTCAGGCCCCGCCGCTGGCCCACGGTGTAGCGCGAGACGCCGGCGTGAGGACCGAGCACCCGTCCGTCCAGGTGCACGATCTCGCCCGCGCCTGCGGCGTCAGGGCGAAGCTTGTCGATCAGGGTCGAGTAGCGGCCCTCCGGGACGAAGCAGATGTCCTGGCTGTCGGGCTTGTCGGCAACGGAAAGCTGCAGGGCCGCCGCCGCCTCGCGCACAAGAGCCTTGGGCAGAGCGCCGAGGGGAAAGCGCAGATAGGCGAGCTGGGCCTGCGTCGTGGCGAACAGGAAATAGCTCTGGTCGCGCCCCGGATCCGCCCCGCGGTGGAGTTCAGGACCGTCCGGGCCGACCTCGCGGCGCACATAGTGTCCGGTCGCCATCGCCTCGGCGCCTAGCTCGCGCGCCACGTCCAGCAGGTCGCGGAACTTGACGGTCTGGTTGCAGCGCACGCAGGGGATAGGCGTCTCGCCGCGCAGATAGGCGTCGGCGAAATCGTCGATCACTTCGCTGCGAAAGCGGCTCTCATAGTCGAGCACATAGTGGGGGATGCCGATGCGCTCGGCGGCCTGGCGCGCATCGCGGATGTCCTGACCGGCGCAGCAAGCGCCCGCCTTCTTCACCGCTGCGCCGTGATCATAAAGCTGTAGCGTCACCCCCACCACGTCATAGCCCGCCCGCTTCAGCAGGGCGGCGGTCACCGTGGAGTCTACGCCGCCCGACATGGCCGCGACCACCCGCGCGCCTTGCGGCAGGCGCACCGCCTCGCGCACGGCGGCGTCCGCAGCGTCGAGCGTATCGGAAAAGGCGAGCGCCGCGTCCATGCCGCTCATTTAGGGCCTCTCGCCGGTCGGGGCGAGTTCAAGTGAATCCAGCTTCAGCGCCGAGGCGGACCACAGCTCGGCAGAAACTGCCGCCCAAACCGGCAGATCTTGCCAGACAGCCGACTGGACCCCGGCAGGAACGGCATGCTTTCCGCTGTGTGAACGCGCAAATACAATGACTTAGGTGCGGTGAACCGGCTCAGTCAATGGCCTGACGCTTGCTTCAGAGGTCTCCGAGCAAAACGCTCCCAACGCCAAAACGGCGCTGGCTACCGATGAAAAAGGATTTTTCTAATGTCGCTGAACAGCATCAATACCAACGTCGGCGCCCTGGTCGCGCTGCAGACCTTGAACTCCACCAACGCCCAGCTCCAGACCGCCCAGAACCAGATCTCGACGGGTCTGCGCGTCGCCGGCGCCCAGGATGACGGCTCCATCTACGCCATCGCCCAGGGCCAGCGCGCCCAGGTCTCCTCGCTGGGCGCCGTCACCGACTCGCTGAACCGGGCGTCCTCGGTGCTGGACGTGGCCGTGACCACCGGCCAGACCATCTCCGACCTGCTGAACCAGGTTAAGGCCAAGGCGCTGGAAGGCTCCGACACCTCCCTGTCGACCTCCGACCGGGCGGCGATCAATTCCGACTTCACCTCGCTGATCGGCCAGATCAAGAACGCAGTCGCCAACGCCAGCTTCGACGGCTCTAACCTGATCAAGACCGGCGGCACGCCTTTGTACGCCCTGTCCGGCCCGAGCGGCACGGCCAAGCTGACCCTGGCGGCCCAGTCCCTGGCCCTCGGCGGGGCCAACCTGACCCTGACGGCAGGCTCCTCCTTCACCACCGCCACCCAGGCGTCCAACCTGCTGACTACCATCAACAGCTCGATCAACAACGTGAACCTAGCGGTGTCCAAGCTCGGCACCGAGTCGAATGCGGTCACCACCAACCTCAGCTTCGTGTCCCAGCTTAGCAGCACGCTGACGCAGGGCATCGGCAACTTGGTGGACGCCGACGTGGCGGCGGAGAGCGCGACCCTGCAGGCCCTGCAGACCAAGCAGCAGCTTGGCGTTCAGGCCCTGTCGATCGCCAACTCCTCCTCCTCCAACCTGCTCAGCCTGTTCCGCGGCTGATTGAAACGGATCGTGGCGCACGGGCTGACGTCCGTGCGCCACGTTTTCGCAGGGGAGCGCCGGGGCGTGAGCCGCCGGCGAGCTTGGCATGATCAAAGCCACATCCGCGTTCACCGGGAGCGCAGCGCCGTCCAGCGAAGGCGGGCGGAGGGGATCGCCGACGCCGCTCCAGTCTGCAGCGTCGGCGAGCCTGCAGGCCTCGCAGCCCGTCGCCCGCCTCTACGTCCAAGACAATGGATTGGGCGGTTATGTCTACCAGTTGGTGGATGTGCTGACCGGCCAGCTCCTCGCCGAGGTTCCTCGCGAGCGCGTCCAGGAGCTGAAGGACGTGCAAGGCTATTCGGCGGGAGCCCTGGCCTCCGCGCAGGCCTGAGCGTCGTCAAGGCGTGTTAAGGTTAACGCTTCGCTCACCGTTGCCGGCCTAAGACAGGAGCGGGTCGGTCTTCACGGTTCGACCCGGCGCCGCGGACGCGGCGCGGCGAACGAGAAGGAGCCGCCATGACGCTCAGCGTGACCAGCGCCCCAAGCGCGCTCGCCGCCCTCCAGGCCTTGCCGCTCCAAGGCGCCGCAAACCCGGCGGACTCCGGGACTCGCACGGCGGCGGGGACGACGTTCTCGAAATCAGCCTCGTTCGTCCGTGACGCCGCTCCGACGACAGCCGCCCAGAGCCAGACCCAGAGCCTCTATGCGCTGGCGGACGGCGCAGGTCAGGCGAGCACCGCTGCGGACGCCGCGGACGCCGCCGGCCAGGGCGTACTGGGTCTCCTCCAGCAGTTGCGCGACGCGGCGGGCGCATCGGCCAGCCCATCGACATCATCGGACGCCCGTGCGGCGCTCCAGGCGCAGTTCCAGGCCAACGCGGGTCAGATCGCACCGACCCTCGCCGGCGCGACGGTGAACGGCGTCAATCTGCTCGACGGATCGTTGTCGGGCGGCCTGAAGGTGGCGCTGAGCGACGGGACGACAGCCAGCCTTACGCCCGTAGACCTTAGCCTGGGCGGCAGCGTCCTCGCCCTCACGTCGGACGCCTCGGTCGCCACGGCCACAGCCGCGGCCTCGGCCTTCGCGAGCCTGGGCGAGGCGATCGGGACGGCGGGTTCGGCGCTGTCCACCCTGCGAAGTCAGGCTGACCAGATCAGCGCCCATTCCAGCTTTGTGCAGACCCTGGGCCAAGCGGTCGCCTCGCCCAGCGACGATGGCGGCGACAGCGCACGGCTGCTGGCGCTCCACGTCAGCCAGCAGCTCTCCGGGTTGTCGAGCTCGGTGGCGAACGCCTCGCCTCAGTCGATCCTGTCGCTGTTCCGGAGCTGACGGTTCACCGCGACAGCGTCTGGGCGATGTCGCCGTCCGCCGGGCGTCCCCGCACACGGGCGGTGTGCCACAGGGCGTAGTAGAGCAGGCTCCAGGCCGGTTGAGGCGCCGAGCGGGCGGCCTCGAAGACCTGCCGAACGACGGCAGGATCGGCGAAGGCCGCGACGCCCGGCTCGGCAGCCACCAGCGGGGCCAGCTCGTCCCGACGGGCGTGCATCCAGCCCCCGACCGGCGGGTTGAAGCCCCGCTTGCGGGCGAAGGGCCGGGTCTCGGGCGCATGGCGCGCCAGCCAGTGGCGCAGCAGCACCTTGCCGTGGCGCGGGTTGGCGCGAAGCCGGTCGGGCAAGGTGGCGGCGAAGTCGGCTACCGCCCGATCCAGAAACGGCGTGCGTCCCTCCACGCTGCTGGCCATCAGGCAACGGTCGAGCTTGAGGAGCAGGCTGTTGGGCAGCCGCTCCTCGCAGTCCAGCGCCTGCAGGCGGTCGAGCCGGGTGCGCCCAGGCGCCGCCGCCGCGACGGCCTCGAACGCCGCCGACCAGCCGGCGAACGCCTCAGCCAAGCCGGGCAGCGCGTCGAAAACCCCGCGCTTGTCGCCGTCGCGTCGGCCGGTCAGCGGCACGGTGGCGCGGCGATAGCGGGCGTAGCCGCCGAACAGCTCGTCCGCGCCTTCGCCGCTCAAGGCCACCTTCAGTCCCGCCTCCCGCGCGGCGCGGCCGAGCACATAGGTCGGCAGCACCGCCGGGTCGGCGGTGGGGTCGTCGACGGCTGCAGCGATCCGCGGCGCCAGCCGCCAGAAATCCTGCGCGCCCATCTCCACCCGCGTGCAGTCCGCACCCAGCGCCCGCGCCGCCTCGAGCGCCCCGAAGCTCTCGTCCGCCGGATCGCGGCCTTCGTAGCCGATGGTCAGGGCGCGCACGGGCGTGGCGGAGACCCGGCGCATGAGGTGCAGCAGGATGGTGGAATCCACCCCGCCCGAGAAGAACAGACCGTAGGGAACGTCGGTGCGCAGGTGCACCGCCACGCTGTCCGCCATCACCGCATCGAACTGGTCCACTGCGATCGAGCGCCTTGCATGGCTGTGGCTGCGGGGCGAGACGGTGGCGATGCGGCGCCGCTCCACGATCTGGCCGTCCTCGACGATCAGCGTCTCGCCAGGGGCGACGCGACGCACCTCGGCGAAAGACGTGGGCACGCCGACGACATGCTTCAGCTGCATCAGCTCCGCGGTGGCGCCGGCTCTGAGGGTCGGTCGGACCAGGCCCGCAGCGAACAGGGCCTGGGGTTCGGAGGCGAAGGCGAACATCTCGTCGGTCTGGACGTAGTAGAGCGGCTTGATGCCGAAGCGATCGCGCGAGAGCAGCACCCGCCTATGCGCCGCATCATGGATGGCGATGGCGTACATGCCCCGCAGCGCCTCGGCATAGGCGACGCCGCGACGTTCATAGAGGTGCACCGCCGGCTCGCAGTCCGACCCTGTGGCGAAGGCCCCGCCGAGCTCCGTGCGCAGTTCGGGGGCGTTGTAGATCTCGCCGTTGGCGACCAGCGCCGCGCCGCCCGGACCGAACAGCGGCTGACGACCGCCGTCCACATCGACGATGGCCAGCCGCGTGTCGACCAGCCCGACCTCTCCGACCACGTGGAAGCCGCAGGAGTCCGGACCCCGATGATGCAGCGCCCCAGCCAGCCGTTCCAGAACGGAGCGGTCGACGGGCGCATGGCTGCGCATGATGACGCCGGCGATCCCGCACATGGGCTTGCTGGAGGCTGCTCCCGTCCGCACGCCGCAGGATGCAGCGGCGCGGCTGTATCGGCGCCAGCGCGGCTTGCCAAGCGCTGTGGGCGCGCAGCGGCGGAACGGTCTCCACTTTCCGTCACAATGCTCTAGGCTGATCCGCGAACATGTCTTCCGGAGCTTGACTGCTTGACCACCGTTCCGCTTGAGGCGCCCGCCCAGGCTTCTACGCCGTTCAGCTTCGCTCCGGCGCGGGCGCCGCGCTGGTATGGCGTGCTGATCATCGTGCTGTTCGCCCTGGTCATGCCGATCGGCTATCTCGGCGACGAGGGCGAGGCGCTGGTCAGTACGATCGGCGGGGCCGCGGCGCTGAGCTTCGTGCTTCAGCGACGCCCTCCCTCCATCGGCGTGTTGATTCTGACGGCGCTGACCGTCTGGGCCGTGGCGAGTTTCGCCTGGAGCCCGATGCTGGCGATCCAGGCGCATCCGCACACCTACAAGCAGCTGCAGGCCGTGATCGCGCCCAAGCTGTTGTTCCAGCTCGTATTCGACTGCGCCCTGGTCTCGGGCGCGCTCAAGCTCGCCTCCGACCAGCGGGGCCGGGCTTTGGACGCGCTGGCCTGGACGCTGGTGGGCGCCGTGGCGGTGATGGCCCTGGACGCTGCGGCAGGAGGCAAGATCTACAACATCTTCAACCACCTGTTCGGACGCCACGACCTGACGCCGGATCTGGCCCAACGCGATGCGGCGCGCGGCTGCTATGCGGCGGCGCTGCTGTTCTGGCCGGCGGCGTTGTTCACCTCGCGGCGCGTCCCTCTGGTGGTGCCCATCGTGGTGGCGGTCGCTGTGATCGTCAGCTCGGTCCGTCTGGGCGAAGACGCGCCCGCGGCCGCGCTCGCCCTGTCGGTGCTCGTCTATGCGGGCATGCAGGTCAATGCGCGGGCGGGCGCCTGGGCCTGCATGGCGGGTTCTGCGGCCTATTTCCTTGCGGCGCCCCTGGTGTTCCTGCCGTATGGCGGGGTTGCGCCGCCCGATCTGCCCAGCGACGTCGGCAAGGCGTCGTGGCATGTCCGGCTGGATATCTGGCGTTTCGCCTCCCAGCTCATCCGCCGCCGTCCGATCACCGGTTACGGCCTGGACGCCAGCCGCGCCTTCGAGCCGCGCATCCCCATGCATCCCCACGATGCGGCGTTGCAGCTGTGGCTCGAGCTCGGCGTGCCCGGCGCCCTGCTGGCGGCGCTGTTCTTCGGCTGGCTGTTCTATCGCATCGCCCGTCTAGCGCGGCAGGATCCGATGTGGGCGGCGATCGCCTGCGCGACGGGCTTCGTCTATCTGTTCATCGGCGCAGTCAGCTTCGGCGTCTGGCAGGAATGGTGGCTGGCGCTCGGCGCAGTGGCCGTCGCCGTCTGCGGAATGGTGCTGCTGGCGCGGCGCGAGGGCGCCGAGGCCGAAGTTGCAGGCGTCGGTCTGACCGCGCTCTGAGCGGGACGTTCAGCCCCCGGCGTCCTCAGCGCCTTCCTCCCCGGCGGTCTCCGCCAGGGTGCGCACCAGTTCGAGCAGCCGTCGTCGGACGCGCCGGTTGTCGATGCGCGACAGCAGGGCCACCAGCTCCCGCTCCTCGGGCGTCAGGGGCATTTCGTGCACGTACGGGGTCGGTGCGACTTCGGCCACGCCTGCGACCTGCACCGGATCGGGCAGGCCCTCGAAAAAGTAGGGGATGGAGGCCTGCAGCGCCCGGGCCACCTGGTACAGTTTCGAGGCGCTGACCCGGTTGGCGCCACGTTCGTATTTCTGCACCTGCTGGAAGGTCAGGCCCAGCTGTTCGGCCAGCCAGTCCTGGCTGACGCCGAGCGCGCGACGTCGCTTGCGGATACGCTCCCCGACGTGGATGTCGATCGGATTGGCGGACCGGTCGTCGTTCTGATCGTCCATGCCCTTCAGGTCGCCTCCGGCTGTTCCGCGCTCAGCGATTTGGCCGGTCCCAGCGCGGGCGTCCACCCCTCGCCACGGCCAGCGAAAGCCCAAAGGCGACGAAAAGCCAGAACGGCAGGTCGCCGAGCTTGGAGTACAGCGTCGGCGCGAGATCGCCGGGCAGCTGTCCGTCGATCACGCCCTGTCGCCCAAGGCCGAGATGCGCGCGCACGCGGCCATAGGCGTCCACGATGGCCGAAACGCCGGTCGGCGTGGCGCGCACGATCGGTAGGCCTTCCTCAATGGCGCGGTAGCTCGCCAGGTTGAGGTGCTGCAGCGGGCCGGTCGTTCGCCCGAACCAGGCGTCGTCGGAGATGTTGACGATCCAGGTCGGCCGCCCTCCCGTCGAGGTGGTGAAGCCGGGGAACAGCGCTTCGTAGCAGATGAGCGGCTGCATGCGCGGGACGCCCGCCACGCTCATCGGCGCGGGCCTGGGACCGGGCGAGAAGGAGATGCCGTTCTGAACCAGGCTGCTGATCCGCAGCAGGGTGAACACCTGGGGAAAGGGCAGGAACTCGCCGAACGGCACCAGCCGATACTTGTCGTAGACGCCGAGCGTCTGGAAGCCGTCTGGCGTGCGGCGCAGCGCCAGCATGCTGTTGTAGTATCGCGCCACGCCGTCGGGTCCCGGCTGGATACGATAGCCGCCGTCGAACAGCGCCTGTCCGGGCTGCAACGCGCCTTCGAGCGCAGGCGCGGTCCAGCTGCCGGCCCCGAAGAAGTCCTCGAAGGAGTAGGGCAGGGCCCCCTCGGGCCAGATCACCAGTTCAGGTCGGCGCGCCGCCGGCCATGTGGTCAGGCGCACGAAGCGGGCCATGCGCGCGCGGACCAAGGCGTCGGTCCAAACCGGTTCTTCCGGCAATCCGGGCTGCACTACCCGCAGGCGCAACGCCTGGTCCGGTGGAGGCGGTTGCGACAGCCGCACCGCACCGTAGCTCCACATCGCCGCCAGCACGACGCCGGCCAGGCTCATGGCCATGGCCGCGTCCCGGGGTCGCGACCGGTCGGCCAGGGTCGCCGGGACCGCGCCTATGGCGATGGTGAGGACGCTGACGCCATAGGCCCCGACCAGGCTGGCCGACTGCGAGACGGCCGAGCCGGCCCGCCATGCCTCCCCCGGCAGGTCCCATGGAAAGCCTGTCAGCACATGGCCGCGCAGCCATTCCAGCAATCCCAGGACGGCGGCGAAGACCAGCACACGGTGGGCGCCCCGAGGCGCGATCAAGCGGTAGAGCCAGCCTGCCGCGCCCCAGAACACCCCGATCCCGCCTGCGGTGAACATCACGGCCAGCGGCGCCTGCCAGGCGTGCACGGCGGCGTCCACGAAGAAGGCCTCGGCGATCCACCAAGTCCCGACCAGCAGATAGGCCAGGCCGGCTGTCCAGCCCCGCGCCAGGGCCGATAGTAGCGGTCGCCGGCTGGAGGCCCGGTCCAGCGACAGCACGATGAGTCCGAACCCGAACACGCCGGGCCAGGCCCCGAACGGCGGATGCGCCAGGGCCGCGGCCGCTCCGCCGGCGAAGGCGAGGGCCAGCCCTCCACGCAGGCCTCGACCGAAGCCTGCCTGCTGGGCCGCCGGTGGGCGACCTGCGTCCGCCTTCAAGACGGCTCGCCGATGTCCGCCGCCGGTTTCCGGGCCGGCGCGACAGCCTCGGAGGGGTGCAGGGCGTCGGGGGCGAGGTTCGGCGTCACCGGGCGGATGCGCAGGCGGCGGATACGGCGGGGATCGGCCTCCACGACCTCGAACTCCACGCCGTCGGGATGGATGATCACCTCGCCACGCTGGGGCACGCGACCGGCCAGCGCCGTGACCAGGCCCGCCACGGTGTCGATATCCTCTTCCGGGTCGGGAAGGGCGAGCGCGTGGCCGAGGAGGGCCTCAAGGGAGTCCAGCGGGGCGCGCGCGTCGGCCTCGAGTACGCCGCCTGGGCGCGCGACCACCTGGACGTCGGCTCTTTCGTCATGTTCGTCGCTGATCTCGCCGACCACCGCTTCGACCAGGTCCTCCAGGGTCACCAGACCATCGGTGCCGCCGAACTCGTCGATCACCAGCGCCATGTGCGTGCGCGCCACACGCATGCGCAGCAGCAGGTCGGCCGCGCGCATGCTGGCGGGCACATACAGCAGGTCGCGCCGCAGCTTGTGCAGCACGGGTTCACGCCAGGCGGGCTCGACCACCGTCGCCTGTCCTTCGGCCGGTGCGATCTGGCGCACGATGTCTTTGATGTGCACCACGCCGATCGGGTCGTCCAAGCTCTCCCGATACACCGGCATGCGCGAATGCTCGGAGTCCACGAAGCGCCGCACGACGTCGAGCAGGGGCGTCGAGACGTCGATGGCCAAGATGTCGGCGCGGGGCGTCATGACGTCGGAGACCCGCAGCGTCTGGAAGGCCTCGGCCTGGTCGACGATATCGACCTCGGCCTGGCTGGCGTCGCCGGACACTTCAAGCGGCTGGCCGGGCGTCGGCGCGTCGCGCTGCAGCCATCTCGCAAACAGGGGTGCGCCAGCGCGTAGCGCACGGCGGCCCGCCGGCGTGCGGACATCGGGACTTCGGCTCTCGGAATCAGCCAAGCTCGCCGTCCAGCCGGTAGGGATCGTCGATCCCCAGTTCTGCGAGAATGGCCCGCTCCATGGCCTCCATGGCCTGCGCCTCGGCGCCGACGGCGTGATCATAGCCCAAGAGATGCAAGGCGCCGTGCACGACCAGGTGCGACAGGTGGTGAGCCAACGGCTTGCCCTGAGCCGCCGCCTCGGCTGCGCAGACGCCGTGGGCCAGGGCGACATCGCCGAGGTGGGGCGCAGCCGTTGCGGGGGCCGGGAAGGACAGGACGTTGGTGGCCGCGTCCTTGCCCCGGAACCGGGCGTTGAGCACGCGGACCTCCTCATCACTGGTCAGGAGGATGTCCACTTCGTCAGCTTCGCCGGCCCTGAGCAGGTGCGGGAGCGTCAGGGTCGCGGCAAGGGTCGCCAAGGCCTCCGCATTCGGCAGGTCGCGAAGCCAGGCCCCGTCTTCGACTTCGACGCTGATCATCATGGGCCGTCTTGCGCGAGGGGGGCGGAAACGCGCCGCCCGCCTTGGGCGGTGTCGGCGTCATAGGCCTTCACGATCCGCTCGACGAGCGGGTGGCGCACCACGTCGGAGGCCTCGAAGCGCGACACGGCCACGCCCTTGACCCCGTCCAGGATGGTGACCGCATGGGACAGGCCGCTGTCGCGGGCGTTGACCAGATCGACCTGGCTCGGATCGCCGGTCACCGCCATGCGCGCGCCCTCGCCTAGCCGGGTCAGCACCATCTTCATCTGCAGGCGCGAGGTGTTTTGGGCCTCGTCCACGATGACGAAGGCGTGGCTCAGCGTGCGCCCGCGCATGAAGGCGATGGGCGCCACCTCGATCTCGCCGCGCTCACGCCGGCGGCGCAGCGGCTCGACCCCCATGATGTCGCCCAGCGCTTCCCAGATCGGGGCCAGATAGGGGTCGACCTTCTCGGTGAGGTCGCCCGGCAGGAAGCCCAACCGCTCGCCGGCCTCCACCGCCGGGCGGGTGACGATCAGCCGATCGACCTCGCCGCGCATGAGCAGGGAGGCCCCGTAGGCCACGGCCAGGAAGGTCTTGCCCGTACCTGCGGGGCCGACGCCGAAGGTCAGTTCGTGGCCGCCCAGTGCGTCGAGATAGCGGGCCTGGGCGGCGGTCTTGGCCGCGATGGCGCCGCGCCGCCCGACCGGCAGCGCGGCGCCTAAGGCGGCCGCAGGTCGGTCGTCGCCGGCGCGAGCGGCGGTGATGGCGGCGCGCACATCGCTCTCCACCACCTCGGCGCCCGCCTCGACCCTTGCGGCGATGGCGTTGACGGCGCGGCGCGCCGCAATGCGCGAGCGCTGGTCGCCCTTCAGCCGCACGCCGCCGCCGGGCGTCTCCACCAGCACATGCAGGCCATCCTCCAGCAGGGCGGCGTGACGGCTGCGCGGACCCGCCACCGCCCGCACCGCTGCGTCGCCCAGCGGCAGGAACTCCTCCCCATCGCGGCTCAAGCGGCGACCTCGGCCAGCGCACGAGGGAAGGGTGCGACGACGCGGCCGAAAAGGCTGTTCGGGCCCACGGAGACCATGTCGATCTCGACCACCTGCCCCAGCAGGGCGTCCGGCGCCTCCGTCCAGACGGCCTGGAGATAGGGCGACCGACCGATCAGCTGGCCCGCCTGGCGACCGCGCTTTTCCAGCAGCACCGGCAGGCGGCGGCCGACGGCGCCGGCGTTGAAGGCGCGGGTCTGTGCTTCCAGCAGCTTCTGCAACCGGGCCAGCCGCTCGGTCTTCACAGGTTCGGGAACCTGGTCGGTGATGGCTGCGGCCGGGGTGCCGGGCCGCGGGGAATATTTGAAGCAGAAGGCCGAGGCGTAGCCGGCCTCCTGCACCAGCTGCAGCGTCTGCTCGAAGTCGGCGTCCGTCTCGCCGGGGAAGCCGACGATGAAGTCGCCGGACAAGGCGAGGTCCGGCCGGGCGGCGCGGATGCGCTGCACGAGAGCCAGATAGCTCGCAGCGGTGTGCGCCCGGTTCATCGCCTTGAGCACCCGGTCGGACCCCGACTGAACCGGCAGGTGCAGATAGGGCATGAGCGCCTCCACCTCGCCGTGGGCGGCGATCAGGTCCTCGCTCATATCGCGCGGATGGCTGGTGGTGTAGCGGATGCGGACCAGCCCTTCGATTCTGGCCAGCGCCCGCACCAGCCGGGCCAGCGACCAGGCTTCGCCGTCGGGACCCAATCCGGCATAGGCGTTGACGTTCTGGCCGAGCAGGGTCAGCTCGCGCACGCCCTGTTCGGCTAGGCTGCGCGCCTCCGCCAGCACGGCCGCAACCGGGCGGGCGTACTCGGCGCCGCGGGTATAGGGCACCACGCAGAAGGTGCAGAACTTGTCGCAGCCCTCCTGCACCGTCAGGAAAGCCGCCGGCCCGTCCACCCGCCTTCGGACCGGCAGGGCGTCGAACTTCTCGTTCGGAGCGAAGTCGGCGGCCAGCCGAGCGTCGCGGTTGCGCCCGGCCCAGGCGTCGGGCGCCAGCACGTGCCGACTCGGTTCGTCCGACGCGCGGGCGAGCAGGTCCGGCAGTCGATGGTAGGACTGCGGTCCAACGACCAGGTCGACGCCCGGCGCGCGCACCATGATCTCCGCGCCCTCGGCCTGGGCGACGCAGCCGGCCACGGCGATCGTCATGCGTCCGTCGCCGGCCAGGGCCTTGGCGTCGCGCAGCTCGCGCAGACGGCCGATTTCGGAATAGACCTTCTCCGCCGCCTTCTCACGGATGTGGCAGGTGTTGAGAACTACGAGGTCCGCCCCGTCCGGCGCGTCGGCCAGGGCGTAGCCGAGGGGCCGCAGCACATCGGCCATGCGCTCGCTGTCGTAGACGTTCATCTGACAGCCGTAGGTCTTGATGAACAGGCGCTTGGTCGGCGCCGGCGGCGCGGTTTCGCTCATGGCTGGCTTATGGGGAGGCTTTCCCGGATTTCCAAGGGAGCGGGCGCACCCTCAGCTTTCGTCCGGCTGCAGGGGCACGCAATAGAGTTCCAGCCGATGGTCGATCAGGCGATAGCCCAGGCGGTTGGCGATCACCTCCTGCAGCCGCTCGATCTCGTCGTCCTCGAACTCCACGACCGCACCCGTCTTCATGTCGATCAGGTGGTCATGGTGGGTGGCGGGCAGCTCCTCGTAGCGCGAGCGGCCGTCGCGGAAGTCGTGGCGGGTGATGATCGCCGCCTCCTCGAATAGCCGCACGGTGCGATAGACGGTGGCGATGGAGATGTGCGGGTCCACGGCCACAGAGCGGCGGTAGAGTTCCTCCACGTCCGGATGGTCGCTCGACTGCGCCAGCACGCGGGCGATCACCCGCCGCTGGTCGGTCATCCTCAGCCCCTTGTCGACGCAGGCCTTCTCGATCCGGTCCAAGCGCACGCTCCCTGAAGGCCCCAGCATAAGGTCATGCGGGCGCGCTGTTAAGACGACGCCGCAGCATCAAGGCGTCTACAGCCCCGCCAGGCCGACGATAATAGCCGCGGCGGCGTCCCGCAGCCTGAAATCCTGCGCTCTCGTACAGAGCGCGAGCCGCGGCGTTGTCCTCCGCCACCTCCAGCCACAGCATCTGAGCGCCCGCGGCGAGAGCCGCGCCTGCGGCGGCCTCCACCAGCGCCCGCCCGGCCCCGAGGCGGCGCGCAGCCGGGTCGACGGCGAGGGTCAGCACCTCCGCCTCGCCCGCTGCGGCATGGGCGAGGATGAAGCCGAGCAGGGCGGTGGCGGAGCGGGCCTGCAGCGCGAAGGCGAAGGGCGCCTGGAGGCTCTGCACCAGCTGCGCCTCGTTCCAGGGCGTGTCGAAGGCCAGGGCGTGCAGGCGCGCCAGGGGGGGCGCGGCCCCTGCGCCGATCGGCGTGACGAACATGGACGCAATCGCGTGGGCGGGCACGTTTAGCCTGCCTTGGCCAGGGCGCGTTCCGCAATGGTCTTGGCGTCGGGCGCACGCAGGTAGAGCGGCTGCGGACGGCGGTCCGGCGTGGGCCGCCCTGAGGCCAGACGGGCGAGGGCGACGGGATCGACGCCGGGCGCATCGCCTGAACCGGACCCGGGCCACAGCATCGTCGCGCCCGAGCCGGTGATCGGCGTCGACCTGTCGGCTCCCAGCGCGACGAGCCGGTCGCGGGCGTCGTCCACCGACACGTTCTCCGCCGCCATCAATGGCGAGCCGTAGGAAAAGACCTGCAGGTAGATATGATCGCGCCGGGCGTCCAAGGCGGCGATCGCGAGGCTTGCGCGAGCGGTTTGCGGTCCGCTGGCGATCAGCGCCTCCAGCGTGCCGAGGCCGACGCAAGGAACGTCCAAGGCCAAGGAGAGAGCCTTGGCGAAGGCGAGGCCGACCCGCAGCCCGGTGAACGAGCCCGGTCCGACCGTCACCGCGATCCGGTCCAGGGCGCCGAAGGCCGTGCCCGCCTGCGCCATGGCCTCAACGACCATGGGCGCTAGCCGCTCCTGATGGCCGCGAAGCATGGGTTCGCTGCGGACGGCCAGGATTTCGGCGTCGCGGACGAGGGCGACCGAGCAGGCCTCCAGCGCCGTATCGAGCGCCAGGACGATCAAACGATCTCGCAGGCCTCTTCGAAGCTCAGGCGCGGCAGGCGGGTGAAGGACTCGTCGGTCCCGTGACCCAAGGCGCAGAGGAAGTTGGACTTCACCGTCGTGCCGCTGAAGAACTCGGCATCGACGCCGGCGTTGTCGAAGCCTGACATGGGTCCGACGTCGAGCCCCAGCGCCCGCGCCGCCATGATCAGATAGCCGCCCTGGAGCGTCGCGTTGCGGAAGGCGGTGACATCGGCCAGCGCTCGGTCGCCGCTGAACATCTGCGCCGCCTGCGGGCGCAGCGGGAATAGCTGGGGCAGCTTGTCGTAGAAGTTCATGTCCTGGCCAATGATGACGACGCAGGGGGCGGCTATGGTCTTGGACCGGTTCGCCTCCATGACCAGCGGGGCCAGCCGGGCCTTGCCCTCTGTGCTCGTCACGAAGACGAAGCGAGCCGGAGAGCTGTTCATCGACGTCGGCGCGACCTTCACCAGATCGTACAGACGCCGCCAGGTCTCCTGCGGCAGCACCTCCTCGGCCCAGGCGTTCCGGCTGCGCGACTGGTTGAACAGCCGATCGAGACTGGAAGCGTCAAGCGGAGAGGACATGTCGGAACCTAGCCAGCGATAATATGCAACCAACAGAGTGGCGGTTTACCCGCCGCGGGGCAAGACTATAGCGCCTGCTCCACGGCGGTCACCTCGGGCACGTAGTGCTTCAAGAGATTCTCCACGCCCGACTTCAGCGTCGCCGCCGAAGACGGGCAGCCCGAGCACGACCCGCGCATGTGCAGATAGACGATACCGGTCGCCGCATCGAAGCGGTTGAACAGGATGTCGCCGCCGTCCTGGGCCACCGCCGGCCGCACCCGCGTGTCCAGCAGGTCCTTGATTTCCGTGACGATCTGGGCGGAGTCGCCCTCATTGGCGTCGTCGTCATGGCCGCCGCTTGCGGCGCTGGCGCCCGCGCCGAACAGGGGCGCGCCGGAGGTGTAGTGGTCCATGATCGCCGACAGGATCGGCGCCTTGAGCTGGCGCCACTCCAGATCGCCCGCATCCCGGCTCACGGTCACGAAATCCGGGCCGAAGAAGACCCGGGCGACGCCTTCGATTTCGAACAGGGCGAGCGCCAGGGCCGAGTCCTGCGCGTCCTCGGCAGAGCGGAACTCGCGCGTGCCTTCACCGGTGACGTCGCGGCCGGGCAGGAACTTCAGCGTAAGCGGATTGGGCGTGGTTTCGGTCTGGATGAACACGGCGGCGCGTCCTCGGGCGTATCAGGACAGCAGATGGCCCGGTGTGCGCGTCTCCGCAAGCGTACGGGACGCTCACGCCTTGGACGCGGTCAGCTCCACGCCGGCGGCGTCGGCGCCTGCGATCGCCTCGGGCTTGCGCACCCGCACGCGCACGCTGACAGCCCTAGGGTGCTCCAGACAGGCTCCCGCCAGCCGCTCCGCAAAGGTTTCCACCAACTCGATATGGCCGCAGGCGGCGAGCGCGCGAGCCTTCTCCGCCAGGGTTTCGTAGTTGACCGTGCCGTGGATGCCATGGGCGGTCGCGGGGCTCAACGCCAGCTCGATGTCCACTGACAAGGGCTGGGTTCGGCCGCGCTCGTCGTCATAGAGGCCGATCTCGGCTTCGAGCGCCAAGCCCTCCACGAAGACTGACAGGGAGCCGATCATCAGTGGTCCCCGCAACGCGGAGAATTTGCAAGGCGATCCTGCGTCATTCGCTCACGATGTCTGCAGTGCGCCAGGCTAGGTGCTGGCCGCCGTCCACCGCGATCATCTGGCCGGTGACCGCGTTTGCACGCGCCAGATAGACCACGGCGGACGCAACCTCCTCAACGGGCGAGCCGTGGCCGAGCGGCACGGCGGCGGCTTCGCGGGCGAAGGCGCCGGCGTCCTGGTGGATGGACGCCAGGGTCGGACCGGGACCGACGCCGTTGACCCGGATGCGCGGCGCCAGCGCCTGGGCCATCATTCGGGTGGCGCTCCACAGGGCCGACTTCGAAAGCGCATAGCTGAAGAACTGTGGATTGGGCTTGAGCACCCTCTGGTCCAGCATGTTCACGACGCAGGCTTCGCCGTCGGCGATCTCGAGCGGCAGGGCGGCGGCGAAGGCTTCGGCCAGCACCAAGGGGCCGCGTAGGTTGACGGCCATGTGCGCATCCCAGGCCGTGCGCTCCAGCGCGCCGAAGCGGTCGTCCTCGAACAGGGATGCGTTGTTGACGAGAAGGGTCAGCGGACCGAGCCGCGCGGCCGCCTTGTCTGGTAGGGAGCGGGCGCCGGCTTCGTCGGCCAGGTCAGCTGAAAGCGTCGCAGCGCGCCGGCCGTGAGCAATGACGTCGGCGGCTGTGGCCTCCGCCGCTTCGGCGTCGCTGCGATAGTGCACCGCCACATCGTAACCGGCCTTCGCCAGCGCCTGGCAGATCGCCCGCCCGACCCGCTGGGCGCCGCCGGTGACGAGCGCTGCGGGCACGACCTCAGTCCGGGCGGCCGAACTCGAACAGGTTCACCGCCAGGATCGCCACGACGAAGATCAGGATCGGCAGGATGGCGGCCATGAGGAGGGTCCTTATCGGTAGCGAGCGGCTTTAGAGCGCCTGGATTTCAAAAGGAAGCGGCCGGTGGCGGCGCTACTCCGCCAGCTCCATCGCCCGCCGTGCGCTCGCCCGGAGCTTCTCGCTTTCCGACTTCAACTGGCCGCAGGCGGCCAGGATGTCGCGGCCGCGCGGCGTGCGGATGGGCGAGGCGTAGCCTGCGCGGTTCAGGATGGCGGCGAAGGTCTCGATCGTGGCGCCGTCGGAGCACTGGTAGGGCGAGCCGGGCCAGGGATTGAACGGGATCAGGTTGATCTTGGCGGGCAGGCCAGAGATCAGCTTGACCAGGGCCCGCGCCTCCGCCGGACTGTCGTTGATCCCTTTCAGCATGACGTATTCGAAGGTGACCCGGCGTGCGTTGGACAGGCCCGGATAGGCGCGCAAGGCCGCGATCAGCACATCGAGCGGATATTTGCGGTTCAGGGGGACCAGTTCGTCGCGGAGCACGTCGTTGGTCGCGTGCAGGGAGATGGCGAGCATCGCCTGGGTCCGGTCGCCGAGCGGCCCGAGCTCCGGCGCGACGCCTGAGGTGGATACCGTGATCCGCCGGCGCGACAGGGCGATCCCCTCGTTGTCGGAGATCACGTCGATGGCCGCGGCCACGCCGTCCAGATTGTACAGCGGTTCGCCCATGCCCATGAACACGACGTTGGACAGCCGTCGCTCTTCCCGAGGCGATGGCCACTCCTGCAGGTCGTCGCGGGCCACCTGCACCTGGGCTACGATCTCGGCTGCGGTCAGGTTACGCACCAGGGCCTGGGTGCCGGTATGGCAGAAGGTGCAGTTCAGGGTGCAGCCGACCTGGCTGGAGACGCACAGGGCGCCGGCGCGGCCGACGTCGGGGATGTAGACGGTCTCCGCCTCGATCCCCGGAGCAAAGCGGATCAGCCATTTGCGCGTGCCGTCTCGGCTGACCTGGCGCTCCACCACTTCAGGGCGCGCCAGGGTGAAATGTTCGCTCAGGACGGCGCGCAACTCCTTGGACACGTCGCTCATCTGGGCGAAGTCGGTCGCCCCGTAATGGTGCATCCAGCGCCAGAGCTGGCCCGCGCGCATTTTCGCCTTGGCGGTCGGGACAGCTCCGCTCTCCACCAGGGCTGACGCCAGTTCGGCGCGGGTCAAACCGGTCAGGTTGGCTGGACTGCGCGCGGCGGGCGGTGAAGACCGCCAACCGAGATCCAGGCTGAGGGCGGGCGCGACGTCCATGACCGCAAGATAGGGCAGACATGGCGGAGCGCCAAATCGCGCAGCGACCAAGCCACCTTCCGTTTTCGCGAGTCCGAGACGAGGGTTTATGGCCCCCGCGAGTACGTCAGGCCTTCGCAGGTGGACAGGCAGCGGGTCCAACCGGGATCACAGCCGCTCGTGTCCACCGAGTCGGCGTTGAAGCATTGCCCTCGGGCTTCGGCGCACTGGGCCCGGCACTGACCTGAGGCGGTGCTGGAGATGACCGCGGGACGGCTGTAGCGGGAGTGGACCGCCGAACGCAGCACCGGAGGCGCAATCGCAGGCCTCAACGGTCCGGCGGCGTGCGATCCGGGCCGAGGCTTAGGTCTGGGACCGGGCTTGACGTCAGGTCTCGGCGTGTCCGCTTCACCGGTGGCGTTGGCGGCGGGGCTTACAGGCACTGTCGACAGAGGCTTGGGATGAGGTCGGTCTGACGATTGCGCAAAGGCCGCTGTCGCCAGTCCCCAAGCCAGGACAGCCGTCCCGGCGCGCAGCCTCGCCGGCTGGCGCGCCGGTGCGGTCACCTTACGCCTTGGCGTCGACGGTGGAGCCTGCGGCCGAGCTCGCTTCGGCCTGGGCGTAAGCCGTCTCCGTGTGGACCGGCTGCAGCGGGGCTGCGGCCTTGGGCGTCACCACGACCATGGCTGGGCGGATGATACGGCCGAACAGCTCATAGCCGGGCTGCATGACCTGGATCACGGCACCGGGCGGGACGTCCTCGGCCTCCTGCTCCATCATGGCCTGGTGGCGGTTGGGATCGAACTTCTCGCCCCGCTCGGGCAGGACGCGCTTCAGGTTGTTGCGCTCGAAGGCGGTCTGCAACGCCTTCTCGCTCATCTCCACGCCCATGACGAAGTTCTTCACGCTGGCGTCGTCCACATCCTTGGGCGCGTGCTGCACGGCGCGATGCAGGTTGTCGGAGGCGTCGAGCAGGTCGCGAGCGAACTTCTGGATGGCGTAGGCGCGCGCATCGCTGGACTCCTTCTCGGTCCTGCGGCGCACGTTCTCAGCCTCGGCGGCGTAGCGCATAGCCTGATCCTTCAGCGCGGCGTTCTCGGCCATCAGCTTGGCGAGCGTCGAGCCGGGATCGATCGCGTCTTCGCCTTCTGGGGCGTAGTCGTCATAGTTGTCGGCCATTCGGGCTCTCCGTTGCGTACAGGCTCAGATCGGGCGCATCGCCGCTCAGCCGTCCAGCAGGCGGCCGAGTACGCGGGCGGTGTAGTCCACCAGCGGGATGACCCGGGCGTAGTTCAGGCGCGCAGGCCCGATCACTCCGATCGCGCCCACCACCTTTTGCTTGCCGCTCATATAGGGCGCCGCGATCACCGCGGAACCCGATAACGAGAACAGCCGCGTCTCAGCGCCGATGAAGATGCGAACGCCCTCGGCCTGGCGTACGTCGTCAAGCAGGCCGATCAGCTGCTCCTTCTGCTCCAGGTCGTCGAACAGCAGTCGCACCCGATCCAGGTCCTCCCGGGCGGTGGCCTCGCCGAGCAGGTTCGCCCGGCCGCGCACGATCAGCGCCCGCTCCCCGCTTGGCCCCCCGCCCCAGGCGGCCAGGCCGTCCTGCACCAGCCGGGCGGCGGTCTCGTCGAGCTCGCGGCGGGCGGTGGCGAGTTCGGCGGTGATCTCGGCCTCCGTCTCGCCCAGGGTGCGCCCCTTAAGCCGCGCGCCAAGGAAGTTGGACGCCTCCTGCAGCGTCGAGGGCGTCAGGCCCGCAGGCGTCATCATCAGCCGGTTCTCGATGGAGCCGTCCTCGAACACCACGATGGCGAGGGCCCGGGTGGGGTCCAGCGGCACGAACTCCACATGCTTGACGCCGGCGTCGCGCACCGGCGTGACCACCATGCCCGCGCCGCCTGCGAGGCCTGAGAGAAGGTTGCTCGCCTCGTCCAACGCATCCTGAAAGCTTCGGCCACGCCCGGCCAGGCGGCTCTCGATCAGGCGACGCTCGTCCTCGCCGACATCGCCGACCTCCATCAGCCCGTCGACGAACAGACGCAGGCCCGCATGGGTGGGCAACCGGCCGGCGCTGGTGTGCGGCGCGGCGAGCAGGCCGAGCTGGGTCAGATCCTGCATGGTGTTGCGGATGGAGGCGGGGGAG
>CAXTEX010000021.1:0-7456 GCA_964243445.1 uncultured Caulobacteraceae bacterium
CTCCTCGGGCCGCAGCCCTCAATGTGGGTGGATCACTTCGCGGGGGTCAGACCAGTCAAGGCAGGTCGGAACGATGAGGATCGGCGAGTTCGCCCGGCGCGCGGGGGTGGGTGCGTCCAAGGTGCGCTTCTACGAGGTGCGAGGCTTGCTGCCGCCCTCGGCGCGCTCGGCCAACGGCTACAGGAGCTTCGACGAGGCGGACCTGCGCGTCATCGGCTTCGTGGACCGCGCTCGGTCGCTGGGCTTCACCCTGGCGGAGATCACCGGGTTCATGGCCCGCCCCACGGAGGAACGGCGGGCGAAGGAGGGCGTCGTTCCAGCACTGGAGGTCAAGCTCGCCAAAGCTGATCGGCTCATGGCGGAGCTTGCCGAGCGGCGCGCCCGCATCGTCAGCCTGCTGGAAGAGCTGAGGGATGGCCCGTCGGCGCCGGCTCGGCGAGCCCGGTGACGCAGACCGTTCCACGTATAGTCAGTCGGACGCTGAGGAGCAGGCCTTGCCCTCAGCCCGCCAGGGCCTGAGGGCGAGCCTAGCATGTCGCCTTTCAGGTCAAAGGCTGGCGTCCGTTCAGGGCGCGTCCATGCTTAGGTCACGCTCACCCGGACTTGGTGACGATGGGCTGCGAGGTAGCCGGCGAAGTTCCAGGTGTCGTCTGCGGCGTCGGGTTGAGTTTGCATGGCCTCGTCCCAGGCTCGCACGACGAGCTGGTGCTCGCCCTCCTCCAGTACAGCGTCGAGTCGCCATAGCGTCCACGCGTGGGGCTGGTCGTCGGCCTGCTCAAGTTCAGCTAAGGCCCAGTGGCGTCCGCCGTCGGTGGACACGTCAACCCGCTTGACCCGGCGCTCCGAAGCCGTGGCCCAGCCTTTGATGGTCACCAGCCCAGAAGCGAGCTCCGCGCCGCCGGCAGGTTGGCAGATGCACGCGTTCAGGGGCATGGCGTCGATGGTGAGACCGGCGTCCCAGTCGGCGTCCTCCTTGCTGACCCCAGAGGGGAAGAGCTTGTAGTCCTTGCGCTGGATCGGACTGTCGGCCGGCTCCGCCTGCACGCGGATCTCTGTGAGCCACTTGGCGCTGCGGACGCCGGCGTAGCCCGGCACCACGGCCCTCAACGGGTAGCCGTGCTCCGGAGCCAACGGCTCGCCATTCATCTCGTAGGCGAGAAGGACGTGATCGCTCATCGCCTTCTCCAACGGGATCGAGACACCATAGCGTCCTCGCTGGCCTTCGACCTCGATCTCGTCGGGACTGTAGAAGGCGACTTGAAGGCGTTCGTCGGCGGCTACGCCGGCTGCCTCAAGCACGTCACGCAGCGCCAATCCCGTCCAGCGTACGTTGCCAATGGCGCCACCCTGCCAGGGGTCGCCCGCCGTCTTGGCCACCTCCTGCAGGTCCGCCCGGCGATTGCCCGCGCACTGGAGACTGCAGGTGATCGTGTGCACGGCGAAGCGGGCCTGGAGATCCGCCAGACTGAACTGAAGCTCCTCCTGCACATCTCCGGCTACTCGAAGCTTATATGAGCCTTCGTCCAGCTGCTGAACCTCGCCGTGAGTGCGAACGTACAGGTCGCGCTGATCTGTGATGAAGGCCTCCGCCAGCTTCGCCAAAGGCGGTTCGGCGTTCAACGGCTGGTCGGAGTGCACGATGCGATTGAGCTGAAGGTGCGCGTTAGGGGACATGCGGTTCTAACGCATGGCGACCATTTTTGGAGCCTCCCGGAATGTCGCGTTTCCGGCAGGAGGCTTGCGGCCGCTTTGGGCGCAGAGCACGGGCTAGACATCCTGCTCTTCTCTCAAGCTTGGGCGCCAAGAAACCGACGGTGGGACCGGCCGCGCCGGTGGACCGCAGCGCGCGGCCGCCGGGCCTAATCATATCGGCTAAGGCGCTTGCCCGGGAGGAGATCATACGGGGAGCGCCAACCAGGGAGAGCCGCGATCCGGCTGAGCCATCCCATCGTGTTGGGGTGTGTCGATGCGAGGTCGTAGCCGGTCTCGTCGGGTGGAAACGATAGATAGGCGCAGAGCGACAGGTCAGCGATTGTCGCCTCATCGCCGACGATGAACGCTCGCTCGACCAATTGCGCTTCCAGAATGGAGAGAAAGTCGTCTACTCGCCGCCTCTGCCATCTCAGAACGGCAGGGTCGGCATCCTTCGTGAAGGTTCGCAAAAAGCGATAGCTGGCCATGAAGCCGGACAGCTTCTGATTGTCCCAGAAGAGCCAGCGCAACACCTCGAACTGCTCCGCCTCGTCACGCCCTCCGAGGCGATTGAACCGGGCGGCGAGTTGTAACAGGATCGGCCCTGTCTGGGTCAGCTTAGTACCGTCCTCTTCCAGAACGGGAATTTCCCCCATGACATTGACCTCGCGCCGCCACTCGGGCGTCCAGGTCACCCCAGAGCCGAAGTCAGTCCACATGGGCTCAAACGTCTCCCCGCAGAGGGCGAGCATCAACGCAAGCTTATAGCTATTGCCCGACTCCGGGAAGTAGTGAAGGCGATAGTGACTCAAGGACGGCTCCTCGCGTGGAACGGCGTAGGAATGCCCCCGAGATGCTTGGTCCACAAGGGGCGCCCTCGGCCAACCCCCATTTGTCGGAAACGGCCTTTCGGCACCGCCCAAGCTTCCTGCCGTAATGCGGACTTTCGAATCGCAGTAGGCCAACCTGCCCGTCCCGCTGCAGGCCGACTGCGGCTGCGCGAAGTGTCGCAAAGCTGGAGGAACTGGCATGTCCGCTAAGGATGCGGGCCTTTAGGAATGCCCCCGCGCCTCAGCCATAAGCTGCTCCGCTCCATCCGCATCAAACGCCGGCGACGATAGGACCAGCGAGGTTGCGATCTGCCGCTCCGGCACGCTCCAGTACGTGCGCAGCAAGCGGGCGACCATCTCATCCGGCACGCGGGCGAAGCCATGGCGCTCGTAGAATTGGATAGCCCAAGCTGCCGCTCGCCACGTGCCTACTAGGACGGGCCTCGCCTGCGCCGGTGAGAGATGCGCGAGCAGCATGGACCCGACGCCGCGTCCCTGGCAGGCGGGCCAGACGTAGGCGTGGCGGATTAGGTCGACGTTCCACCGGCGCTGGACACCCATGACGCCAACCAGCGCGCCGTCCACCTTCAAGCCAGAGAAGGCAACGCCGTCGGCGATCTCCGAGGCGAGTTCCTCGGACGGCATGTAGGGCTCGCGCCAGCGGTCGGGCGGGATCACGCCGCGGTAAGCCTGCGCAGCGGCGTTGATCAATCGCAGCATGGCCGGCTGGTCAGTCAGCGTACAGGGCCGGACTATGCCGCAACCCGCTCTGTTCCTGCCGTTCATGCGCTCGTCCCCGTCCGACCTGCTGGGACGTGCGTAGCTCACATGATTGGGCGCGCTCTTGGACGAAGTTGCAGAGCGCCCGAGCAGCCCTGCAGCGCCCGCGCGTAAGCGCCTGGCGTGTAGCCGTAGCGGGCCAGGAATGCACGATGTAGGTGGCTTTGGTCGGTGAACCCGGCGGCGGCCGCAGCCTCAGCCAGCGCCGCGCCGTTCCGCACGAGCCGGCGCGCCAGCTCCAAGCGGCGCTGGACGAGGTAAGCGTGCGGCGTCAGGCCTGTTGACCGCGCGAAGGCCCGCAGCAACCGGAAGCGGCTCAGGCCCGCAAGCGCGGCCAGCTCCGCTAGGGGATGGGCGGCGCCGGGGTCGTCGTCGATCCGCTCGCGAGCACGCGCCACCCGTTGCGACGCGTGCCTCGCAGTCTGCGCAGCTCCGGACAGGGCCCCGAAGAGCAGAAGAAGTCGCTCGTCGAAGTCCTGGCCCGCGGCGTCTTGAAGGGCGGCCGCACGGGCGGCCAAGAACAGGCGGGCCACGCGCGCGTCGCCTACCACGGGTGCACGCAGTTCGCGCGTGGAGAGCCGGCCTTCGCTGAGGTCCTGCGTCATGGAAGCGACCAGCCCTGCGCAGACGTACAGCATGGACCACGCCCGCTCCGGACTGAGCGGGGCGCCGTCGTGCGCCTCGGCGGGGTTGACGGTGATGACTTGGCCGGCGCGGGCCTCCACCGCGCCACGCCCGCTCCAAGATCGCTGCGCCCCGCTGCGTATCAAGCCGAAGCCGAACTCCTCGTGGCTGTGGCGTGCGAAGGCGCGGGTAGAACAGGCGTCGACCGCGGTGACGGACCCGCCGCGCAAGGAGCGGACTCGGAAGACGCCGTCAGCCATCGTCTTCATCGTGCTGAGCGTTCATGAGTGAAGCGGATGTCGCGGCCGCCTCTGGACGGAGCCGTGGCGTCGTGGCCATCGAAGAGCCATCGGCCAGATTGCTCGCCGCTGCTGGGATGATCGCAGCAGCGGCGAGAAGCTGATCGTCCTCCGCGATCTTCACTGCTCCGCATCCGACCTGCCGGTCCAAGTTCGCGGGTCGGACGCGTTCGCTGAAGGAGTGAGTGGCCGCCATCTCAGGTATGCTTCAGTAACAACGAGGTTTTGAACCCAGGCCAGGAAGGAGATTGCGCGGTAGGCGGATGGAAAATTCAAATGCGCACCAAGACCACGGGCAGATACAGCCGCAGCGTCACGGCGGCGAAGGTCAAGGCGTAGCTTCGGATCATCCACGCCCGGTGCTCCTTGAAACGACGGCGGCGCGCGGTGATCCATGCTCGCGCTGTGCAGATGAACCAGATCACGGCCAGGAAGCCGAACCCCGCCGTAGAGATCGGCCCCGTCGCGGCGCCGAAGGCCAGGATCAGCCCTGCTGGCGCTGAACAGAGACACGCGACGGCGTAGACGCGGCCGGCCCGCCGATGCCACCTTCTCCAGCCTGCGCCTCGGCTCCGCAAGACCTGGAACGGTCCTATTAGCAGGGCGACGGCGGGGAGAACCGCGTGAACGGGTAGCCACGGATAGGCGAAAGCGTTGTGGGTCACGACGGCTGGCGCAAAAGGCGCGGGCCACGCCAAGTAGCGCACGAGGCGAGTGCGACCGCCAGGGCGAGGCTGGCCGCCAACACGTAGATCGCGTCGCGAAGACGGTTGATCACCAAAGCTCCATCCGAAGCCTCGCCACTGACGATGTCCTCTCACCGCCGTTCATCAGGAGATCAGACAGGCGCAACGGGATCACGTAGATATTCGGAGATCGCCACGATGTTTCCGTCCGGATCGAGCACGGTTACGAACCGCAGGAAGGACCCTGCAGTCATCGGAGGGCCACTCAACGTCAGCCCCCTGGAGTCGAGCTCCCTCGCCGCCTGCTCTATATCCGTGACCGCCAGGATGATCTGCGAATGACCAGCGCCCTCGGCGTCCTTGCGGTCTCCGAAGATCGACATTCGAGACCGACCGACCCGAACCGCCAACAAGTTCATTGCCTCAGATTGCTGCAGGACCGGAAGCCCGAGCTGGTCGACATAGAACCGTTTTGCCGCCGCCAAGTCGCGGACGTGAAGTTCAAAATGCAGATCGGAGATCTCCACGGACACCCTCCTCGTAAGATCCTTGATAAGCCGTATGCGAAAGCTATCGGGTAAGCAAATGCAACTGAGCGTGGACACGCAACGGCTTGGTGAAGTTTACATCTGGCGAAACACGTGCAAATAGCTCCGGCTGACCGGGAGAGTATCGCCCCGGCCTTTCAGATGTACGGATCCGGTCTCGTTATCGTGTCGCGTCACATGGCTGACCGCCTGCAGATTGACCGCAAAGGCGCGGTGGATCTGGGCGAACTGGTTGGCGTCGAGCTGGGCAACCAGCTCCCTCAACGGGGTCCGTACGAGCGCCTCTTCAGCCTGGCCCGCCTCGCCTCGCCAAGCGATCAGCGTGTACTTGGTGTCGGACTGGAGGTAGTCGACCTCGTCCACGGGAATGAGGCGCAGCTTCTGGCCGACCTGGGCGCGCAGCCAGCGTAGAGGCGCCGGCGACGACCCGCGCTGAAGCTGGGCGGCGAGGTGCTGCAGGAGCGGGTCGATGTCGGTGAGCGGCTGGGCCGCCCTAAGGCGCGCCTTCAGCCGCGCGACGGTCTCCATAAGTCGGGCGGGCTCCACCGGCTTGACCAGGTAGTCCAGGGCGCCCTGGGCGAAGGCCTCCACGGCGTAATGGTCGAAGGCCGTGACGAAGACGATGTGGGCGCGCTGGCCGATCTGGTGGGCGGCTTCCACCCCGGACAGCCCGGGCATGTGGACGTCGAGGAAGCAGACATCGGGCCTCAGCGCCTCGAAACGCTTGACGGCGTCGCGCCCGTTACGGGCTTGCGCGACCACATTCAGGTCCGGCCACGCGCGCGACAGCTGACGGGCAAGTGCGTCCCGCAGCAGCGGCTCGTCGTCGGCGATCAGGGCTGTGGGGCGCACCAGCGTCAAGCGGCCACTCCCTCCGCAGGAAACTCCAGCTCCGCGCAGACGCCGTGGGGGTCGAGCTCGCTCAGCTGCAGCCGCGCAGCGCCGCCGAAGCTCAAGCGCAGGCGTTCGCGAAGGGTCGGGAGCCCTGTGCCAGGGCCACCGGCCGTCTGGCCCAGGCCGACGCCAGTATCGGTGACCCGCACGCTGCATCGGCCGTCGCGCCGCTCCACCAGGATGTCGATGCGCCCGCCCTCCTCGCTCGGGTCGATCCCGTGGCGGACGGCGTTCTCCGCCAGGGTCAGCAGGGTCATCGGCGGGCAACGCAGGCCGAGCGCCGCCTCGTCGACCTGCAGGCTGAACTGGAGCCGGTCGGGAATGCGCATGTGCATCAGTTCGAGATAGGCCTCCACCAGCTGGAGCTCTTGGCCAAGCGTGGTGGCCTGTTCGTTCAGGCGCGGGACGGCCGCCCGCAGATAGGCGATCAGGCTGGCGAGCACGGCCGAGGCTCTCGGCGATCCGGTATCCACCAGGGCCTGTACGTTGGCGAGCGTGTTGAATAGGAAGTGGGGAGACACTTGCGCCTGTAGCAGGTGCAGGCGGGCGTTCAGCGCCTCCCGCTCCAGTTCGCTGCGCTCCAGGTCGAAGGCAAGCGCCAGGCGGTGCATCACGGCGTCCTTCTGGCGGATCAGCGCCGCCAGGGCCGTCCACGGTGCGATCAGCAGGGCCAGCGCGGTAGAGGCGCCGAACTCGCCCAGCTGTTCGCCACTCGACCAGAGCGGCGGCGCGCCGGGCGCATGGTCTACGAGGGTGAGTAACAGATCGGCCGGCGGCATGACGACGCCGACCGCGAGCACCTGCACGACCCAGCGCGCAAGGACCTTTGGGAGCCGCCGCGGCCAGCGTTCGAAGAGGCTGAAGGCGGCCACGCCCACCAAGCCCAGCTCCATAGCCCGCCAGGTTACCCCGAGCCTTCCGGAGTTGACCAGGAGGTCGAGGGGGTAGCCGATGCCGACGGCGATCCCCAGCGCCACGCCGAGCCGCTTCGCGCTTGGAATCCTTGATCCCAGGCGCGACAGGCTGTGAGCGAGGGCGCCGGCAGGTGCGGCGGGCCGCTGAAGAGAGGCGGTGGGACCGGACGGGGCCCGCCGGACCGCCGG
>CAXTEX010000021.1:7466-27454 GCA_964243445.1 uncultured Caulobacteraceae bacterium
AAGGCGCGGGCCATGGCGGCGGGCCCCTCAACTGACGGGCTTGAAGCGGACGGGGCGCGCGACACCGATGCTCGACGCCCGCCGCCAGGGATCGCCGGGCGAGCGCAGGTACTGCGCGGCGACGTAGCGCCAAGGGATCACGACCAGCACAAGGACAGCCATGCCTGCGGCGATGCTATTGCTGACAAGCGCATCGTCGATCCGGCCTGCGCTCCAGAGCGGCAGGGCGACCCGCGCTAGCCAGATGACCTTCCACAGGAGCTCAAACATCAGCAAGGGCAGCATCTTCAGCGGGTAGCGCAGGCCGAGGGCTGCCAGCAGCGACAGAGCGGCCAGCAGGCAGGCCGTAAAGCCCCAGCCGTCTGCGGCGCCGACGCTCCGGGTGCTGTAGACCATTGCGGCCGCCGTCATCATTGGGACCAGGGCAAACAGGATCAGATACATCGCACGCAGCGCATAAAGGCGCGTTAGTGACACTGGGGGCATAGTGGATCTCCCTGGCCGGATTTCGGATGTACTGCTCAAGCCAAGCTGCGACCTGAAAGCCTGATCATTCCGGTCTCGCCCGCAGCCGCTCGCCACTTCACTTCGTCCAGGCCCACCACCAGTAGCCAGATGGCGAAGGCGCCTTCGCCGATCAGGCAGCCCAACATGGCGAATGAAGCGAACGGAAGGTCAGGCGCGAAGAAGTAGGCGTAGCTGTTGAGCAGGTAGCAGGCGCCGGCGAAGGCGTAGAGGGCGCCTACCCAGCGGGGCAGATAGCCGGAGCGAAAGATCAGGTAACCGTAGATCGGCAAGGCGAAACCGAAGAAGGTGAGCCCGATAGAGAAGCCCACGTCGTGCCACTTCAGCATCAGGCGCGCCCAGGCGGCGAGTTCAGCGTGCGGGATGGCCGACAGGTCCGGCGAGCCGCTGAGGAAGGTGAGGGGGGCGAACTGGGTCCAGGCGTTGACCGCGTTGATGATGTTCTGGGTCAGGTCGAACGCCACCGCCAGCAGCGCCAGGAAGGGACCGCTCGGCGCAAGCAGGCGGTAGATGATCAAGGTGGCCGGAATGGCCAGCACGTTGGTCATCATCTCCGCCGCGAAGCCGAGGCGGAAGGCGCTCTGGTGCGCCATGATCGCCTGCGCCGTCGCCCCGGCGTCGCCCGCCACGACTAGGCCCTGGCGGCCGAGAAGCTCGGCCGACCCGCCGAGGATGATCACCAGCACGTAAAGCAAACCCGCTAGACGCGCCTGCAACTTCGGAGCCACGACTGTAGAAGGCTGAGCCATTTCCTGATCTCCTGCCCAAAGGGCTTGGCCACCGTAACCTCGCGATCAGGCTGGGACAGCGTGTCAGGGACGAACGGCGGGTAGAAGGTAACAGAAGACGGACAGGACTGATGAGTGGCGGCGACTAACGCATCACGTGGCGCTGGCGGGCTTCGCATGCATCTGCTTCCGGTCACAGAACGGCAGTTCTCTCGACACTCAGTTCGTTAGCTGCCGGTCGCCAGTCGGCCAACTCCCATCGTTCTTCGTTGCCCCCGGACGAGCGCTGAGCGACCGATTGAACGGCGGGTTTCTGGAGCCAAAGCCAATGTCGGTTATGGGCGCAGAGCGCGAAATGGGTGCCGGTCTGTCAAGCCGCGTCTGGGGAGAGGCTTTGTTGCATCATCGTCGGCCTGACAACGTTGGTATGACAGGGATGTTTTCTGACGCCCGCGTGGAGCACGGCCATTGCGCTTGATCGCCATCGAGGAGCACATCCTGCCGCCCTTCGTTCGGGACGCCTGGGCGGGCGCGCCGCCTCCGCACGACCCCGTCTCCCGCGCCGCCGACGGGGGTGAGAACGGCAAGCGGCTCGCCGACCTGGGCGAAGGCCGCTTGGCGCTGATGGACGAACAGGGTGTGGACGTGCAGGTGCTGTCCCTGACCACGCCCGCGCTGCACAATCTGGAGCCAGGCCCCGCGGTGGAGACCGCTTACCGCGTAAACGACCTCATCGCCGAAGCCTGCGCGCGGCGACCCGACCGCTTCCAAGGCTTCGCAGCGCTTCCCACGTCCGATCCGAACGCAGCACCACGAGAGCTGGAGCGTGCCGTGCGCGAGCTCGGCCTCAAGGGGGCCCTCCTTTGCGGTCGCACGCGCGAGCGACACCTCGACCATCCGGCTCTGCGCCCCATGCTCGCCAAAGCGGCGGAGCTGGGCGTCCCGATCTTCATCCATCCTCAAACGCCTCCGCCCGCGGTGCGCGAGGCCAGCTATTCGGGCGTGGGCGAAACGGCGGACTTGGCGCTCTCCGCCTTCGGTTTGGGCTGGCACTATGAGGCGGGCCTGCAATGGATCCGCATGGCGGCGGCGGGTGTGTTTGATGAGCTGCCCCGACTTCAGGTCATCCTGGGCCACTGGGGCGAAGTGGTGCTCTTCTACCTCGAACGCACCGGGGCGGTGCTGAACCGCACCTTGGAGCTTAAAGCCTCGCTCGCCGACTATGCACGCCGCAACCTCTACGTCACGGGCAGCGGCATGTGGAGCGGGGCCTACCTGCAGCGATGCATGGAGATCGTTGGCCCAGAGCGGCTGCTATTCTCCACCGACTACCCCTACCAGTACCGTCCAGGAGGCGACGCCCGAGGATTTCTGGAAAGAGCGCCACTGAACGAATCCGTCCGAGCGGGGTTCGCCCACGCCAATTGGGATCGGCTGACCGGCGGCGGCTGACACTCTACGCAGGCCAAGCTGACATTTTACGGACCGCGTTTCAGACAGATCACACGGGTATGCCGCTGGCTTTCGGTTAGCCCCGTAGGCGAGCTGAATGTCGCAAAGCTGGAGCAAAGCTTATGTCCACTGTGGGCGCAACTATCCTGCTGCGAGGGCGCTGAGGATGGCTTGTCGGTCTGCTTCGCTTAAGCCGTTCGGTCGATAGCTCGACCGCATGGGCTCCTCAGCCGTGAGCGCCTTGAACATGATCGCTGCAGCCAGATACGCGCCAGCTTGGCTTGGATGGTGACTGTCGCCACCGTAAAGATCAGGCGTCGCTGGTTCGCCCGCCAATCGGATGAAAGGCCCTCCGACATCCACGATGGGCAGCTGGTACATGCTCGCCAGCTCTCGCGACGCGCTCTCAATGGTGGCCTGGGCGGAGGCCGGCGTCAGGCCGGCGTAAGGCCAATCGGGCTTGTAGCTGTCGCTGTCCGCCTTGTCGGCCCAGGTCTGGTAGAGCACCGGCTGCGCCCCAGCTTGCCGAGCCGCCGCCGCCCACTTGCCGAACGCTTCGTAGGCCCCGCTCCTGACGTCGTCGCGGAAGGGCCAGATGCTCCAGTCCTGCAGGACCACATAGTCGACATGGCGCGACTGTAACATCTTCAGCGCCTTACCGTCCGACCAGGCCTGCTTGAGGGTTCCGCCCGGAATGGTGCTTGCGCTCACCTCCAGATCAACCGGCGAGCGTGCGTCGGAGGACGCGAGATTGACGAGTTGAGCCGGTATGTCGTGGGTGAAGGTGAAGCTGTTGCCGATGAACAGGACGCTGACAACGGGGCGCTTAGCCAGCGCTCTCCACGACCTCATCGGTGCGGCGTGGTCGTGATTTTGTAAGGGATATGGGCCTGTGAACGGGGGCGCCGCATCCAGAACGATCACCGACAAGCAGCCGCCAATCACCAAAGCGACAACCTTGCCCAGCATCACCGATCCTCCGCAGGATCGTCATACCTTCGGTTGTCTAAGAAGGTGTGTGCATGACAAGGCTCCTGCGTGGGGCTTGTCAGGTTATGCTGCGGCTGCAGGCGAGAAGGCGGAGTGATGGCAGGAGGGCCCTCTCCTAGCCCACTGCGGCGCTGGCTTGCGCCCACGCCTGGTGAGCTTGGGCCCGCAGGATGCGCAGACCGCGTCGGCTGATCAGGTGAGGCTGGGTGTCGAAGGCGTTGTAGACCGCGGCATGGGTGGACAGGAAACGCTGGGCTGAGCCGTCGCTCTTGAACTTGTGCATCTTCCATTCCCGTCGTCGGATCGGCAGGTGGCTGTTCTCAGCCCGGTTGTTGGCCCGCCTGCCGCTGCATCGGTGGCGGTCAGCGAGGTTGAGGCTGCGCAGCGCTGCGCCGTACGAGGCCAGCTTGTCGGTGGTGATGGTCTCAGGTTGGACGCCGATGTTCTTCAACAGCTTGCGGAACCGGCGCAGCGCCGCCTTCTTGTTGCGTCGGCTCTGGACCAACATGTCCAGCACCACGCCTTCGTCATCCACCGCCCGCCACAGCCAGCGCTTCTTGCCCGCGATCTTGATGACCATTTCGTCCACGTGCCAGCGGCCGGTCGGACGCGCCTGGCGGCGGCGCAGGTTCCTGGCGATTTGCGGTCCGAACTTCAGCGTCCAGCAGCGGATCGTCTCGTAGCTCACCTCGATCCCACGCTCCGCCAGCAGCTCCTCCACATCGCGCAGGCTCAGGGTGAAGCGGAAATACAGCCACACGGCGTAGCGGATCACCTCGGCGGGAAAGCGATGGCGCTTGTAGGAGGTGGGCTGCACGTCGGGCGTCCGGCCGAAGCCCATACGAGGCCTGGCGGAGCCATGTTGCCATGAGACTGACAGCACCGCCACTTAGTCTTGGTGTAATCAAGTCTCCGCCTGGTCCTGGCACAATAGGCGGAGACTTCCGCGACTTAGTCGCTGCGCTCTGCTGCGCTCTGCTGCGCTCTGCTGCGCTCTGCTGCGCTCTGCTGCGCTCTGCTGCGCATAGCGTCTCCGCAAGCTGTTTGCGCCGTTGTCAACCCCCGCCTTGGCGCTGCGGTCTCCTTCCAGGGGGGTCTGGACCGGTTCTGCCGATGCGCCAGAACCTGTTCTCTACACCGGAACAGGTCCACGCAGGACGCCAGTGCGTGTGATCTTCCTGGCGGCAAGGTCCTAGATGTCCTTGGCGCTGTCGCCGCCGGTCACCTCGTACTCGGCGCCGGTCACCATGTTGGCGGCGTCCGAGGCGAGGAAGACGGCTGCGGGTGAAATGTCGTCCGGCTGCAGCCAGCCGACCTTCATCGGCACCGTGGGCGCGCGATTGTCCCAGGCCTGCTGAGGCGTCGGGTTCTGCGGCGGCGTGACGCCCTGCTCGGCCATGCTGTTGCGCAGCCGCGTCTCGTAGCGGGTCAGGGGCGTGTCCACGAGGCCGGGAATCAGGGCGTTGACGGTGATGTCGTACTCGCCGAGCTCCAAGGCGGCGGATTTCATCAGCCCGAGGATGCCCCATTTGGACGCCGAATAGCTGGCGGCGTTCTTGGTGCCGTGCTTGCCCTGCATGGAGGAGAGCACGATGATCCGGCCCTTGCGGCGCGCCACCATCTTGGGCGCGAAGGCCCGTATGGTGTTGGCCGTGCCGTTCAGGTTGTTGTCGATGACGTCGCGCCAGTCGGCGTCGTCCATCTCCAACAGCGGCTTCCAGCGCTGTATGGCGGCGTCGGCGACCACGATGTCGATCTTGCCGTGGTCGCGCTCCACCTGGTCGGCGATCTGGCGCAGGCGGCCGATGTCGCGGATGTCGGCCTGGACGGCGTCGGCCCGACGGCCGTAGGCGCGCACTTGGCGCACCGTCTCGGCAAGGTCGGATGGGGTGGCCGGCTTGGCGTTGGATGCGGTCGAGACGGGTCCGGCGATGTCGAGGGCCACCACGTCGGCGCCGTTGGCTGCGAACTCCACGGCGATCGCCCGGCCAATGCCCCGGGCGGCGCCGGTCACCACGGCGGTCTTGCCCTGCAGCATCGACCCACGGCCCGGACGCACCGGACCCGCCGTCTTGTCCGCGCCAGGCTCGGGCACGGGCTGGCCGTCGAGCACCCTGGGCTCCACATCCGTGCGCGGCTGAGCCACCGCTACGCCGGCCATGGCGACGCCGGCCGCCAGTCCGCCGCCGAACACCAGTTGTCTGCGCAGGCCGTCGGCCTGGTTCAGATCGCTTCCGTCTTCGCTCATCGCCGTGACTCCTACTCGGGTGGACAACTGGCGAAGCGCCTACAAGTTCTGGCCCTCCCATCGACCCGGGCGCAGACGGCGGACCAGACGCCGAGGTCCATGATAAGGGCGTACAGCCCCATGAACGTCGCCTCGTCCGTCCAGGAAAGGACCCGTGATGAAGACCCGCGCCGCCGTCGCCTTCGAGGCCAAGCGCCCGCTCGAGATCGTGGAGCTGGACCTGGAGGGTCCGCGCGCCTTCGAGGTGCTGGTGGAGATCAAGGCCAGCGGCATCTGCCACACCGACGCCTACACCCTGGACGGTCTGGACAGCGAGGGCCTGTTCCCCAGCGTGCTGGGCCACGAGGGTGCGGGCGTGGTGCGGGAGGTGGGCGCGGGCGTGACCAGCGTTCAGGTCGGCGACCACGTCATCCCGCTCTACACGCCCGAATGCCGCCAGTGCAAAAGCTGCCTGTCGCGCAAGACCAACCTGTGCACCGCCATCCGCGCCACCCAAGGCCGAGGCCTGATGCCCGACGGCACGTCGAGGTTCAGCTACAAGGGCGCGCCAATTTTCCACTACATGGGCTGCTCGACCTTCTCCAACCACACCGTGCTGCCCGAGATCGCACTCGCCAAAATCCGTCCCGACGCGCCCTTCGACACAGCGTGCTACGTCGGCTGCGGCGTCACCACCGGCGTGGGCGCGGTGGTCAACACCGCCAGGGTGGAGCCGGGATCGAACGTGGTGGTGTTCGGCCTGGGCGGCATCGGGCTGAACGTGATCCAGGGCGCAAGGCTAGTCGGCGCCGGCAAGATCATCGGCGTCGACCTCAATCCGGCCAAGGAAGCCTGGGGTCGGCGGTTCGGCATGACCCACTTCGTCAACCCGAAGAATGTGGAGGGCGATACCGTCGCCCACCTCGTGGCGCTGACCGACGGCGGCGCGGACTACACCTTCGACTGCACCGGCAATACGACGGCCATGCGCCAGGCGCTGGAGTGCTGCCATCGCGGCTGGGGCGTCTCGGTGGTGATCGGGGTGGCGGAGGCAGGCAAGGAGATCGCCACCCGGCCCTTCCAGCTGGTCACCGGACGGGTCTGGAAAGGCTCGGCGTTCGGCGGCGCGCGCGGGCGGACAGACACGCCCAAGATCGTGGACTGGTACATGGACGGCAAGATCGAAATCGACGCCATGATCACCCACCGCCTTCCGCTCGACGATATCAACCGAGGCTTTGATCTAATGCACGCCGGCGAAAGCATTCGAAGCGTCGTCGTTTATTGAGTCGACGTCCGAATCGGTCGTTCGATCGATCAGGCGAGGCGAAAGCAGTCAGACGAGTTCAAGCGACAGCCTGGATCCCGCCACGACGGGCCGCATGGACCGGCTGGCCGCAGCCAAGCCTTGGACTATGGACCCCGCACCGCAAACCGCTCCGTCTCCAAGGCGTCCAGCCGCCTGCGCATGGCCGCTTCGCCACCAAACTGGAAGCCGAGCTGTGAGGCGTAGGCCGCGCAGGCGTCGGCCTTGCGCGCCCGCGCGGCCGGGCTGAGCGCCGCTTCGATCCAGGCCAGGCCGGCCACGGTGTCCGCCTGCGGATCGGCGGGCGCGGCGCGGTCGGCGTAAGGCCAGTCGGTCCACCATCGCAGGACGGCCGGTCGGGCGGCTTGCACGGCCCGGTGCGCCAGCACGTGATCCACGTGTCCGCCCAGGGCTCGCGGCGCCCAGACCTCGTCGGGCGCATGGTCGTCAAGCAGGGCGGCGATCGTCTCGGCGAGGGGCTGCAGGACGGGGTCGTCCGCGTGGGGCGGCGCAAACAACGCCGCGGCGGACCCGTAGCCCCGATGCGGCGCTTCCAGCAGCGGAACGTGGACGGCGTCCGCTCCGATCAGGGCGCAGGCGTGCAAATCCTCGGCCCGGCGCAAGGCCATATAGTCCACCTCCGGTCCGAGCCCCTTGTCGAGCTGACAGGCAAGCGCAAAGCCCCGGGGCTCGGCCACGCCGCCGGTGAACAGCGTCGCCACCGTCACGCGCCAGCCCGCCTGCGCCCGCGCCGCCAGGACGCCGCCTGCGGAGAAGACGGCGTCGTCCAGATGGGGCGAAAGGGCGAGCAGTCGGCCGCTCACAGCAGGTGCGGGGCCTGACGAAAGCGGCAGGGCGTCATCGGCAGGGCGGTGTGGAAGTCGGTGTCGGGACGCCCGCCGGCGAGTCGGTTGTAAGCCGCCATGATCTCACGCCCTACGGCGGTCCAGCTGTAGGTGGTGCGGCACTCTGCGAGGGCTGCGTCGGCGAGGCGAGTGCGCAGCGCCCCGTCCGTGATCAGCCGCTCGAGCGCCGCCGCCTGGGCCGCGATGTCGCCCGGTTCGACCAGCAGGCTGTTCTCGCCGTGGCGCAGGCAGTCGACAACCCCCACCGTCCGGCAGGAGACCACCGGCAAGCCCGACGCCATGGCCTCCAGAATGGTGTTGGAGAAACCCTCGGAATAGGTCGGCGAGGCGAACAGGTCGTGGGCGCGGTAGACGTCCGGCGCATCATCGTAGGCCACATAGCCGAGGAACTTCAGCCGGGCTGCGCCCAGACCCCGCTCCGCCGCCAGCGTCCGCGCCGCCTCGGCGTCCGGCCCCACGCCGGAGATGGTGGCCCGCCAGGCGAGGTCCGGCCGATCGAGGCGGTGCAGCGCCTCGATGAAGTCCAGCACGCCTTTCCGCCGGTCCACGCGTCCGTGGTACAGGATGGCGAGCGGCGTTCCCTCCCCTCCGCCGCCCGGATGGAAGCGGGCGGTGTCGACCGCGCCCGGCACGAGGGTGAAGCGTTCGAGCGCCGTGCCCAGGCGCTCGTGTACTTCTTCGACGAAGCTCGCACCCCCGATCAGCAGCGCTCCGGCGTGATCCAGGGTACGCACCATCGCCAGCCGGTGGGTCTCGCAGCAGGAGCCCACCCAGTGCCCGTCGCCGCCCTGGATGGAGACGAGGTTCGGGACGCCGATCCGCTGGGAGGCCAGCAGCGTCGCCCAGCCGGTCGGATAGGCGTACTGGGCGTGCAGGATGTCGAAGGGACGCTCCTCGTGCTCGGCGACGATGGCCTCGATCAGGCCGTCGATGTCGCGCTCGAAGTCGCCGCCTTTCTGCTCGCCAACGGCCTCCAGCCCGACGACCTTGACCCCCGGCACGTACGGCGGCGGGCCGCCGCCGTACACGCTGGCGTGGTCGCCGCCGTAGAACTGGCTGATCATGGTCACGTCGTGGCCCGCCGCGACCAGCTCGCGCAGCAGGTTGGCCGCATAGATGCTCATCCCGGAGATGGCCGGGAAGAAGCGACGGCTGATGAAGCAGATCCTCACGCTCCGGCTGCGGGCTCGTGCGCCTTCAGCCAAGCGATGGACTGCGGGATGGCCAGATGCGCGCGGGGGGTCTCGCGCGACAGCTCCACGCAGACCAGTTTGGCGAAACCGATCTCCTCCAGGGCGGCGAGGATGGAGGGCACGTCCATGTCGCCCTCGCCGAAGGGCAGGTGCTCGTGCACGCCGCGGCGCATGTCCTCCAGCGCCACCGTGCCGAGCCGACCGGCGTAGCGGCGCACCGCCTCTGCGGGATCGATGTCCTGGGTCACCAGGCAGTGGCCGGTGTCCAGCGCCAGGGACAGGCCCTCCACCGGCAGCGCCTCCCACTCCGCAGCCGTCTCCACCAGCATGCCGGGCTCGGGCTCGAAGGCCGGCGTGACGCCGCGCGTTCCGGCGTAGTGCGAGACCGCCTGCAAGCCTTCCAGCAGCCACCGCCAAGCCTCGTCTCGCGCCACCACGGGCTTGGGGACGCCGGCCCAGAAGGAGACCGCCTCCGCCTCCAGGATGGCGGCGATGTCGACGGCGCGCTGCAGGAAGGCCACGCGCCGTTGGCGACCATCCGCCGAGGCGGTGACGAGGGTCGGCTCATGCTTATCACGGGGATCGAGCAGGTAGCGCGCTCCGGTCTCCACGACGCAGCCGAGGCCCAGCTGGCGCAACTTCGCGCCCACGCGCTCGGCCTCTTCCGCCCAGCCTGGCGAGAGCGGATCGAGATGGTGGTGGTCGAGCGTCAAGGCGACGCCGGCGTAGCCATGCTCGGCAATAAGCTGCAGGGCGTCGTCCAGCCTGTGGTTGGCGCAGCCGTTGGTGTTGTAGGCATAGCGCAGGCTCATTCGTCGACCTTCGCCCGGACGGCGTTGGCCACGTGGTGGGCCTCCGGCTCGCGATACAGCGGATAGAGCGGGCCGACGATGGCGTCAGCCAGGGCGATGTCGAACAGCGGCTGACCGCCGAAACGCTCCAGCGCCTGCGGCGTCAGCCGCACCGGTTTCAGCGTGTCGCTCTCCTGACCGAAACGGATCAGGGGGTGGTCGCGGGCGATCAGCTTGGCCATGTTACGCTCGCCGATGCGGTGGTAGCTCATCGTCTCCACCTCCAGTCCCGGGGTGATCGCCTTGACCACCGCGATGGCACGGCCGGGCGGGGAGAAGTCCACGTAGAGAGGGTCCATCCCGCCGGCCTCGAGCCGCTCGCGAGCGATGCGGCCGCGCTGGCGCGCGTCGGCGGCGGGCGTTGTCGGCAGCTCGGCGAAGGGCTTGCGCGAGCGTTCGGCGTGCACGCTGCTGGCCAGCCATCCCGCCAGCTCGTCGGCGGAGCGGGTGGTCCAATCCGCCATGGCGTCGAAGGCTCGCCCCTCCCCTGTCTTCGCGTTGGAGCCGGAACGGGCCACGAACCGCGCCACATAGCCGGGAGGCGCGACCCGCTCAGCCAAGGCGGCGGGGCCGTGGGCGAAGGCCTTGCGCGCGCGGGAGGCTGCGAACTCGTTCAGCGCCTTCTCCAGCGCTGTATCGCGATCAGGCTGGCAGGCCTCGCCGCAGGCGGTGAGCATGATGGCCACCGGCGGCGTGCGCCCAGGCGCTTCACGGCCCACGCAGTAGAGGTTGCAGAGACCCCATTCGTCGGTGGCGAACTTGACCGTCACCTGCACGCCAGCGGAGGCATAGGCGTCGAGCGCCGCCTGCGCCGCGAGGCTGGGCTCGGCGGGCGGTTCGACGACGACGCCCTGGTCCAGGGCGCGGAAGAGCAGGCCGTTGCCGTCCCGCTGCAGCAGCTCCAACAGGCCGTGGCCGAGCGCCCAGTCCACGTCCGGGCCCGCGCCCATGCCGTTGGAGATCAGGGTCGTGAACGGCTGATAGCCCGGCGAAAGGTCCTTGCGGCTATAGCCGGCGAGTTCGATGGGGACGAGGACGACGGCCCCGTCGCGCGCCCGCACCGCCTCGACCCACTCCAGCGGGGTGTCGCGGCCGACCGACGAGCCGGCGGGAAGGCAGAGGGTGAGCGGGTCGGCGACCGACGCCTGACCTAGGGCCCGGGTCAACTCGCTCCAGCTGCCTTGTGTGCGGCGGGCCGACGCCAGCGCCAGGGTCGGCTGGACCATTTCGGCGATCTCACCGAGGGCGCCGAGGATAGCCTGACCTTCATCGACGCCGTAACCGACGCCATAGGGCATGACGCCGTCCAGCCGCTCGTCCTCGGGGAACAGAGCGACGACCCAGACCGGCAGGCCCGTGCGGTCGAGCGGCGTGAGCGGAAAGGCGACCACTTCGCCGGCCGGAAAGGCGTCCAGATAGGCGCGCGCGGCGTCCGGTAGATCGGCAGGCAGGCCGGCAAACCGCCTCAAAGCGCCGTCCTCACCACGGCAGGCGGCCGGGCGAGCGCCTCGTCCAGCAGGCGCAGCGTCACCTCGCGCCCGACCTCGGGGGCGTATTCGAAGGGCGTGAGGACGGCGTCGAAGTCGAGGTCCGCGATCACCTCGCGATAGCGGCGCAGTTCGCGGTGGGTCAGGGGGATGTCCTTGTGGAAGGCCTTGTGGCTGGAGACGGCCAGGGCGCGGCCAGCCGCGTCCTGGTCGATCTTGAACATGTCGCCGCAGAACAGCCGACGTCCGCGCGCGTCATGCAAAGCCGCCTGGCCGGCGTAGTGTCCGCCCACATGGTGCAGGACGAAGCCGCCGCCGAGATCGAGCGTGTCGTCGTAGGGCGCGGTGACACGGAACGCCTTGGTCATCGACAAGTCATCCACCTGGATCGCCAGCTCGGCGCCCGGAAAGGCGTCCTGCAGCTGCCAGAGCGCGCCATAGCCGTGTGCGTGGCTGGCGGCGATCACGGCGATGCCGCCTTGGCGCGCGATCTCCTCCAGCATCGGGGGGGTGTAGAAGGGCGCCGCCTCAAAGGCGATGTTGCCGCCCGGTCGTCGGATCAGCCAGCCCGTGCCGGCCAGGCCGAGCGCCGGCGTCGTCCTATAGGCCATGAGGTCCGAAGCGACTTCACGCCAACCGCCCCTATGGCTCGTGGCGACCTCCGCCGCGCTCAGGAAGCGCCAGCCGTCCGGCGGCAGGTCGTTGCGCACGTCGGTGCAGACGGGGCAGTCCGGCGGCGGGGCGAAATAGCGCTGCCAGAACCCGCAATTGGCGCAGGCATAGGGGCTCAAAGGCAAGCGAACGCCTCCCGGTAGGCGGCGTCGAAGCGTCGGGCGAGCGCCATGTCGCGGGCGAGCGAATAGTCGTGCGGCTCACCCCGCACCGCCGCGGCGAAGGCGTCCGCCTGCGCCGTGAAGGGGCTGAGCTGCGCATTGAAGGCGATCGGCTCCCGCGCGCCGGAGCGGCCGCAGGTGCGATAGAGCTCCCCTCCTGCGGTCTGGCCCATCGTGTCGACGGCGGTAAGCTGGCCGTCCTCGCCCAACACCTCCAGCCGGCGGCGCGGCAGGGCCTCGGGACAGTTGTAGGCCACGTGCAGGCTCACCAGCACGCCGGATGCGGTGACGCCTGAAACCATCCCGCCGTCCTCCACCGTATAGGCATGCACCCGGCGTTGCAGGGTCATGGACAGACGCTCCGTCGGCTCGCCCAGCAGGGCTTGCACAAGGTCCAGCCCATGCGGCGCCAAGTCCACCACCGCGCCGCCGCCCGCCATGCCCGGGTCGGCGCGCCAGTTGTCCGCCACGGTGGAGCCGGGCGGCCGCCACAGGGGATCGACCCAGCAGCAATAGGCGATGCGCACCGCCGCCGGCCGGCCGATCGCGCCCTGGGCCAGCGCCGTGCGCAGGGATTGATGGGCGGGATGGCGGCGTTGGTCGAACGCCGTGCCGTAGAGCACGCCGGCCCGCTCCACCGCCGCCGCCATGAACTCTGCATCCCTGAGACTCGCCGCCATGGGCTTCTCGCAAAGGATGGCGACGCCGGCCTCGGCAGCGTCGCGCACAGGCGCAAGGTGCAGATGGTTTGGCGTGGCGACATAGAGGGCGTCCAGCCGCTCGGACGCCAGCATCTGCGCGACGTCGGCGTAGCTCCGAGCGCCCAAATCTTCAGCGGCGTCGCGCGCCGAGGTGGACGGGTCCGCGACGGCGATAAGCTCGCCGCCCGCCTCGGCCATCGCCGGCGCCATATGGTCGCGCGCGACCCAGCCGAACCCTGCGATCCCCCAGCGGAAGGTCATGCGGCTTTCACCAGCGCTCCGGCAGATGCAGCAGGTCCCGCCGCGCGGCCGCGTCCGCCACCGCCGCACTCATCGTCGCGCTCGCCGGCGGGCGCGGATGGCGGCCATAGGTGGCGCGCGTGGCGTACTCGTCACGGTAGCGGTCCGAGGGCCAGGCCACGCCGTAACGGGTGAGCAGGGGATTGACCACCAGGGGCGCGCCCAACGGCGGGCGAGAGAGCGGGCCGTCCACGGGCTTGGGGTCGATCGTCCCGGCGGCTCCATCGACGAGCGAAAAGGCCTCCACCGCGCCCAGCGCCGCCCAGACCTGCGGCTGCGGCGCGCGCCGCTCCGCCCCGGCCAGCGTCAGTTCATGGTCGTCATAGCTCAACGCCTCAGGGAAAAGCGCGCTGAGCTCCCCGGCGCTGAGCGACGCGCCGCCCGACAGGTTCGGCCAGTCGCAGTTATGGACGTGGGAGACCACCAGGGCGCCCTGACCGGCCAGCGCGCGGAGCCGCGCCGCTACGCCGGCCTTATCCTGCAGGAAGTAGAAGGCGTCATGACAGGCGACGAGATCGAAAGGCCCCTGCACCGGCCAGTGCGCAGCGTCGGCGTCGAAACAGACCAGCTCCGCCGCTTGGCCCAGCACCCAGCGCCGCGCCACCCACAGCTTGGCGAAGACGACGTCGCCGCCCGTCGCCGCCACGCCCGCATCCTGGAGGGCGAGCAGGTGGTGGCCGATGCCGCAGCAGAGTTCGAAGGCTGTCTTGGGCGCGGTCCAGTGCGCGTCGGTGAGGGCCAGGCCGGCCACGAAGGTCGGGTCGCTCCAACGATGGGCGAAATAAAGCCCGACCCGCCCCCAGCCGAGCCGCGCCATGGCGTCGCGCAGCGTCGGCGGATCGGCGCTTTCCGCATCACGGACCAGCCGTCGGAGCTCGACGTCAGCAGGCGGCGGCTCGCTCCACCAGGCGTCGTTCTCGGCGAGCAGCAGGGCCAGGGCCCCCTCGCGGTCGCCGGCATCCAGGCGGGCCAGGGCGGTCGACGCCCGATCGCGCGAACCAGCCCTCAGGTAGGCGATCCCCTCCACCACCGGCCAGCGTTCGCCCGCCGCGTCGCTGAGCGCGTGCGGTCCATCGGGGTGGAGCGGGCGGCCGCTGATTGGGGAGTGCAAGCCAGTCACGGCCGCAGCCCCGCCTCGCGCAGGATCAGGGCGTGGAAATCACGCACCGGGCCATCGTGGACCAGGGCGTAGGGGCCCAGCACCGCCTCCATCGTCACTTGGGCGACGCCCAGATGCTGGTCGATCTCCAGCACGCGGTCCAGCACGTCGGCCACGTGGAAGGCGCGTGCTTCCGGCGTGGCGTCGCCGCCGATAGGTCCCAGGGCGCGCCGTAGCGTCTCGGCGAGAGCGGGATCGAGGTCTTTCAGGGCCGTCTCGCGCGCTCGCGCGATCACGCTGTCCAGAGCGCCACCGAGCAGCATCTCGCCGGTGAAGCCGCTGTCCGGCATGACGGCATTGTGCAGATGATGGGCCAAGCCGGCGGCGAAAACCTCGGCGGGGTCGGCGCCCTCATGGCCGCTGGCCAGCACGGCGTAGGCGGCGACCATGAGGCAGTGCTCCGCATGGTTCTCGAACGGCTGCAGCAGGATACGCGGTTTGCCAGGGCAGGTGACGCCGGCGCGTGGCTGGCGCGAGAGGCGCTGCACGAAGGCCGGCGTCGTCCCAACCTCGGGCGCGCCTTCGGCCAGGACGGCGCGCAACGGGCCGGTCACCGAGGCAGCGAAGGGTCCGCACACCTCGTCGAAGGCGCGTTCGAGCACAGCCACCGCGTCGGCTCGCTGCAGCCCCAGCTCCATGAGCTTGGCCAGGTCGAGATCGCCGAGCCGCGCGGCGGCCAGAGCAGCGGCGGTGGTGCGAGCCATGACCGTCTGGAGCGCGTCGCCCCGACGCAACGCGCTCCAGGCGCGCGCGAACAGGCGCTCCGCGATCGAACCGGGCGCGTCGGCGGAGCGGATGCGCTTGAGATCGCCGAGCTCGCGGAACAGCGCCAGCAGCGCCGGCGACATCCCTGTCGCGCCCGGCTGCGAGGTCCCGTCAGCCATGGGCGACCATCAGTCGACGCATCGCCTCATCCGTCCAGCCAGGCGTCGAAGCGGCGCTGCTGCTCCATCAGGCCGTGCTCGGGCTCCCGGCCGCCGCGCGTCTGCGGCGCCTTGAAGAAAAGGCCGAGCTGCTCCTGCACTCCGCCCTGCCCCCGCTGGCGCGCTAGACCGAGCGAGCGGGCGATCTCGATCACCAGCGGAGCGGCCAGCACCGAGTCCTTGCAGAGGAAGTTGACCTTGATCTGCATCTTGCGCCCGAGAAAGCCGGAGATGTCGATGTTGTCCCAGGCCTCCTTGTCGTCGCCGCGGGGTCGATAATAGTGGATGGGGACGATGGGATCGTCGACCGGATAGCCGAGCATGCCGTCCAAGGCTGACTTCTTGGTGCTCACCTTGGAAGCCAGGGACTTGGGATCATCCAGCGCCAGACCGTCGCGGTTGCCCAAGATATTGGTGGAGAACCAGCCGTCGACGTGCAGGGCGCGGGCCTTGAACGCCGGCGCCAGCACGGTCTTCAGGAAGGTCTGGCCGGTCTTGCCATCCTTGCCGCAGATCGGGGTGTCGCGGGCGGTGGCGAGTTCGGTGAGGGCAGGAAGATCGGCGGCGACGCTCGGCGTGAAGTTGCCGTAGGGCGTGTCGGCCGTGATGGCGGCATAGGCGTAGAGCATGGCCGGGCTGATCGCCGGGTCGTCGACGTCAAGCCCGCGTTCGAAGGCGTCGAGGGACTGAAGGGCCGCCGCGTCGAGGTCCGCCTTCCGCTCCACCGACGCGAGATTGATCATCACCACCTCGTCGAGGGCCTTCTCCGCCTTGAACCGGGCCAGGTCCGCGCGGATGCGATCCACCGCGCCGCGGTGGCCATCGGCTTCGAATTTGTTGAGACCGTCGATGTTGGCGCAGAAGTCGCGGCTGCCCACCGCCGGCCAGGGCGTGATGGTCTTCAACGCAGAGGCGCCGTCCGCCAGCTCCGCTGCGGATACGACGCCGTGGCCAAGAGCCGCCGTTCCCAGATCATCGCCTGACAGGTCCCAGCCGCCGAACACCAAGTCCGCATAGGGCGTCAGTCCGGACTGAGTGCGATCCGCCAGAGGCAGGCCGTCGAGCGAATTCGACCCAGCGCGGATCATTTCAATACCCGCTAAAGCCGTCGTCGCAACCGCGCCGCCCAGACCGATCACCGCAACACCCAATCTATTCGCCATCCATTCCACTCAAATCAAAGCGCCAAGCGCCATCTGGACGGCTTATTAGAAGCGGATCGGCTGACGTCCAGGCTTTTCCGCCGCCTGCTGAAAACAATCGGTGCGCCATCCTCCAAGCAAACAGAACGACTTACATGGTTGGATAACAATCTATGTTACTTTGCGGGGTCGGCTGTTCGGGGCCTAATAGCTCGAGAAGCGGGTCGGCAGCAGGAACTTGATAGATGGCGCGCAGTCCACGCCACGGCGCCCGCGGGTTGACGGACCGTCCGGGCGCGCTTGCTGGAGGCGACCGCTTGCTCCAGACTCGCGTTTGTCAGCGGAGGGACAGACGTGCGCGGGCTCATCTCAACGGCGATTGCAGCCGTCGCACTGCTCGCGACCTCGACGATCGCCCTGGCGGCCGTGGATCGGCTGGAGGTGCTCGAGCGCACGCCTTTCGCGGGCGGAGCCAGCTTCGGCGCCGCAGGTCCTTACGAGAAGATCAGAGGCGTCGCCCACTTCGCCCTCGATCCCGATGCGCCAGCAAATGCGTCGATCGTGGACCTGAAGCTCGCTCCGCGTGACGCCGGCGGCCGGGTCACCTTCACCAGCCCCTTCCTGCTTCTGCGTCCGGTCAGGGCGCAGGGCTCGACCTTGATCTACGACGTCAACAACCGCGGCGGCATCGCCATCCTGGGCCAAGTCAACGGACACAGTCCGGCCCACAACGACCCGACCAGTCTGGCCGACGCCGGCGACGGCTTTCTCATGCGCCACGGTTTCAGCCTGCTGGTCTCCGCCTGGACGTGGGACGTCGCGCCCCAACCGCCTGACGCGAGGCCGCTGGTGTTCAAACCGCCGGTCGCACGCCAGCCAGACGGGAGCGCGATCACCGGCAGGGTGGAGAACGAGTTCATCGTCGATGCGGCGACGCCGATCGCGACCTACGCCGGGATGCGCGGCCTGACCTACGAGCCCGCAACCCCTGATGATCCTGCCGCGGTGCTCACCACGCGCGTCCGACCTGACGACCCGCGCATCCCCGTCGCCCGATCCCGCTGGAGCTTCGTCGCGCCGGACCAGCCGGGCGGGCCCGGCCGGGTGCGGCTGGCCGGCGGCTTCCAGACCGGCGTGATCTACGAACTCAGCTACGTCGCCAAGGACCCCTATGTGGCCGGAGCAGGGCTGGCCGGCATCCGTGATCTGCTGAGCTTTGTGCGTCGCACCTCGATCGAAGGCGCTCCGCCGCCTGAAAGAATCCTCGTCTTCGGCATCAGCCAGTCCGCCCGGGTGATCGGGCGCATGCTGCACGATGGGCTGGACGTGGACGAGGCCGGCCGACTGGTCTTCGACGGCGGCTATCTGGAGGTGCCGGGCGCGGGCGGGAGCGCGGGCTTCAACAGCCGTTTCGCCCAGCCGACCCGCCACCCGTCCATGCTGCAGGAGCATGACTATCCGTCCGACGCCTTCCCTTTCACGACAGCCGCCGCGCGCGACCCGGCGACGGGGGCGAGCGGCTCCTATCTGGATCACGCCCGCGACGCCCAGGGTCGCCTGCCCAAGCTGATGTTCGCCAACACCTCCACCGAGTTCTGGAACCGCGACGCCTCGCTGATCGCCACCTCGCCCGACGGGGCGCACGACGTCGCGCCCGCAGCCGAGGTGCGTCTGTACGCCTTCATGGGCGCGCAGCATTACGTGGGGCGGTCAACTATGCGGGCGCCTTATGTGAACTGCGTATCGACCACCGATCATTACCTGCCCATGCGAGCTCTGCTGCTGGCGCTCGACCGTTGGACCGGGTCGGGTGCGCCCCCGCCAGCCAGCGCCTATCCGCACGTTGCGGACGGCTCCCTAGTCACGGTCGCCCGCTACCGGGCGGCGTTCCCGGGCCGCACCGGACTGACGCCGCCCGAAGACGACCTGCACGAACCACGACTGGATTTCGGCCCGCGCTTTGCGGCGTCGGGCATCGCAGACCGCGTGCCGCCTCTGCACGGGCCGAGCTACCAGAGCCGCGTGCCGGCGGCGGACGCGGACGGCAACGATCGGGGCGGCGTGCGTATGGTCGAGCTGCAGGCGCCGCTGGGCACCCACACGGGCTGGAACGAGCGGGCACCGCAGACCGGCTTCCCCTGGGCCACCGCACGCTTCGACGGCAGCTTCCAGCCCTTCGCCCGCACGGAGGCGGAGCGAGCGGCTTCAGGCGATCCGCGCCCCAGCCTGCAGAAGCGCTATCCGACGCGACAGAGATATGTGATCGCGGTCCGCAGGGCCGCCGCACGCCAAGCCGCCGCCGGCTTCCTGGCCCCCGAAGATGTGGAGCGGGCGGTGTCGGAAAACCTGGGCCTCTATGACCGCGTTCAGGCGCACGATCCCACCGATCCGAGCTGCGGCTATCTGTTCGCGCGCTAGATCGCCGAGCGGCGGCCGATCGATCTTTCCAAGAGTTATCTCATAACGCTTTGTGCCGGGGAACAAGGCGTTGTCTGGCGAGAGACGACGGCGCTGCCAGCGTGCAGCCGCCAAGTTTCCTCACGGACATGAAGCTCGAAGCGGCCGAGATGATGTGTGGTGTCCATGCCACGGCCTTGAGATGGACAGCCGGCGCATGCCCGCCACGGGCCACGAGAGCTTGACGGGACGTCATGCTATTATGTAGCGCCTGGAGACGTTCACGGGCTGTCGGACGATCGCCTCGGACGGATGGCTCGCACTCTCTGGAGACGCAAACCCCATGTCGAGACGCGGGCTGTTCGCCGCCACGAGCGCGCTTGTGATCCTCGCCGCGCCGGCGTTCGCCCAGGTGGACCCGGGCGCGCCGTCGGCAAGCCGGATCGTCGCGCCCGCGCCGCCGCCCGCCAACGGAGCGCGAGGCGGCGCGGTCACGCCTGCTCCCACTGTGGGCGGAGCGTCGAATGCGGTGTCGGAGGTCGTGGTCACCGCCCAGCGGCTGGACGCAGCGCGCGCCTCCATCGAGCCGAGCCTTGGCGCCTCCACCTACACCCTCAACGCGGCCGCCATCGACGCCCAGCCGGGCGGGGATAACCAGTCCTTCAACCAGGTCATCCTGCAGCTGCCTGGCGTGACCCAGGACAGCTTCGGCCAGGTCCATGTGCGTGACGACCACAACGGACTGCAATACCGCTTCAACGGCGTCATCCTGCCGGAGGGCATATCTGTATTCGGCCAGGTGCTAAGCACGCGTCTGATCGACAGCTTCAGCCTGATCACAGGCGCCCTGCCCGCCCAGTACGGCCTGCAGACCGCCGGCATCATCGACGTGACCACCAAGAGCGGGC
>CAXTEX010000022.1:0-26941 GCA_964243445.1 uncultured Caulobacteraceae bacterium
GCTCGGGCGTGATGGCGTGGGTCTCCACCATCTTGTCCAGCACGATGGTGGCGCGTCGCCCTGCCCGCTCCTGCTCGTTCACCGGAGAATAGTGGGTGGGCGATTTCAGCAGGGCCGCCAGCAAAGCCGCCTCGCCGACGGTCAGCTTGGCCGCCGGCTTGTTGAAGAAGGTCTCCGAAGCCGACTCGATCCCATAGGCGCCGGCGCCGAAATAGACCCGGTTCAGATAGAGGGCGAGGATTTGCTTCTTGCTGTATTGATGCTCCAGCCACACGGCGAGCAGCAGCTCCTGCACCTTGCGCTTGATGGTCTGGTCGGGCGTCAGGAACAGGTTGCGCGCCAGCTGCTGGGTGATGGTCGAGGCGCCCTCCGCCGCATGGCCGCGGTGGATGTCGGCCACCACCGCCCGGCCGATGCCGACGGGATCAAAGCCCCAATGCGAGTAGAACCGCCGGTCCTCCACCGACACGAAGGCGGCCGGCACGTAGGCGGGCAGCGAGTCGATGTCGACGGGCGGCGCATACTGGCTGCCGCGCACCGACAGCAGGGCCCCGTTCCTGTCCAGATAGCTGATCGAGGGCTGGCGGTGGATGTCGTAGAGTTTGGAGGTGTCCGGCAGGCCGCGCGAGAACACCAGCACGAAGGCGGCCAGGAAGATCACCCCCCAGACGCAAAGCACGACGCCCCAGTAGACCAGGGCGCCCATCAGGGTTCGACGCGGCTGTCCGGGCGGCGGCGGCCGGCCGCCGCCGGGCCGACCCGTGGGGCGATCCGCGTTCGCCATGCGTCTCCAACTCCGCGCGCCGGTCAGCGGCAGGCCAGCGGTTCAGGAGCCCGATTGCGCGAGCCATTGCAAGCGACGCGCGGCCGCATGCCCCCGCATCGCGCCAGCCGTCGCTCCGTCGGCGAGCGAGGACTCGCCACAGCCCCGGAGGAAACCCGTTCCTTCGCAGCGGAACTCGCCCTATAAGACGAAAGAGTCGCGGTCGGGACGCGTGAGCGCGGGTGATCGCGCACCGTCTGTCTCTCCCGCGGCCGCCCTGTGGGAAGCGAGCCGACATGACCCGCCGCAAGAAGATCTACGAAGGCAAGGCCAAGATCCTCTACGAGGGGCCTGAGCCCGGGACCTTGATCCAATATTTCAAGGACGACGCCACCGCCTTCAACGCCCAGAAGAAGGCGATCCTCGAGGGCAAGGGCGTGATCAACAACCGCATCTCCGAATATGTGATGACGCGGCTGAACACCATCGGCGTGCAGAACCACTTCATCCGCCGGCTGAACCTGCGCGAGCAGCTGATCAAGGAAGTCGAGATCATCCCGCTGGAGGTTGTGTGCCGAAACATCGTCGCCGGCTCGCTGGCCACCCGCCTCGGCCTGCCCGAAGGTCAGGCCCTGCCCCGCTCCATCATCGAATTCTACTACAAGAACGATGCGCTGCAGGACCCCATGGTCACCGAGGAGCATATCACCGCCTTCAACTGGGCCTCGACCCAGGAGATCGACGACATGCTGGCCCTGACCCTGCGGGTGAACGACTTCCTGTCCGGCATGTTCAGCGCCGTCGGCATCACCCTGGTCGATTTCAAGATCGAATACGGCCGGGTGTGGGAGGGCGACTTCGCCCGCGTGCTGCTCGCCGACGAGATCAGCCCGGACTCGTGCCGCCTGTGGGACAGCTCCACCAACGAGAAGCTGGATAAGGACCGCTTCCGCAAGGATCTCGGCAACGTCATCGAAAGCTACACCGAAGTCGCGCGCCGGCTCGGCATCATGAAGGAGATGCCGCGGGTGATCGAAGGCGGCGTCGCCTGATGCAGGCGCGAGCATGAAGGTCCGCGTAGAGGTGTTCCTGAAGCCCGGCGTGCTGGACGTGCAGGGCAAGGCCATCGAGGGCGCCCTGCACGGCCTGGGCTTCGGCGACGTGGCCGACGTGCGGGTCGGCAAGACCATCGCCTTCGAGATCGGCGAGGAGCCGCGGGAGACGGCCGAAGTCCGGGTGCGCGCCATGTGCGAGCGGCTGCTGGCCAACATGGTGATCGAGAGCTACCGGCTGGAGATCGGCTGATGAGCGGCGTTGCGGAAGAGGCGGCGGAGTTTCGGCGGGACGACGCCTTCGAGGGCTTGGCCCGCTTCAGGCGATTCGCCGAAGGGGCGCCGCTTTTTGAAGTGGTCGAGGTCAGCGGCGATCGTGCGAGGATCGGGTTCGTAGAGAGCGGTGATTTCGCCGATGTTCGTTTGTCAGATGTTTGGCATAGTATCCAGGCGACCTGATGTTAGCAGTCGCGTTTGATCTTGTTGTCGCGGAGGTAGAGCGGAACTACCCGCGCCACGTCAGCCTAGCCTATGGCGATATCGAAAGCACGTTGCGCCGCTTCGGCTTTGGGCGAATTCAGAGCAGCGTCTACACCTGCGAGCCCGAGGACTTGGCGAACCTTACGTCCGCCATGGTCGCGCTAAAGGCGCTGCCCTGGTTATCCGCCTGCGTTCGCGACATCCGCGCCGTCCGCGTCGAACAGTGGTCCGACTTCACCGCCTTCATGAAGGAGCCCGCCCCATGAAATCCGCGGTCGTGGTCTTCCCCGGCTCCAACTGCGACCGCGACTGCGCGGTGGCGATCGAGCGCTCCACCGGCGAGCGGCCGCAAAGGGTCTGGCACGGCGAGACCGGGCTGCCGGACTCCCTCGACCTGATCGTACTGCCGGGCGGCTTCGCGCACGGCGACTACCTGCGCTGCGGGGCGATGGCGGCGTTGTCGCCGGTGATGGCCAGCGTGGTCGAGGCGGCGCAGCGCGGCGTAGCGGTGGTGGGCGTGTGCAACGGCTTTCAGGTGCTGTGCGAGGCCGGGTTGCTGCCCGGCGCCCTGCTGCGCAACGCCCGGCTCAAGTACGTCTGCAAGCCGGTGACCTTGCGTATCGAGACCCCCGACACCCGTTTTACGTCAGGCTATGGCGAGCGGCGCGAGGCGGTGATGCCGGTGGGCAACGGCGAGGGCAACTACTTCGCCGACGAGGCGACGCTGGACCGGTTGGAGGGCGAAGGCCGGGTGGTGTTCCGCTACCTCGACAATCCCAACGGCTCGATGCGTGGGATCGCGGGGATCGTGAACAAAGCCGGCAACGTGCTGGGGATCATGCCCCACCCCGACCGCGCCTTCGAGCCGGAGCTGGGTTCCGCCGACGGCGCGGTGCTGTTCCAGAGTGTGGCCGGGAGCGTGTGAGGTTGTGGCTAAGGTAATATATGCGTCGCATAGCTGAACTGATCTCTAACCTGGGTCAGCGTCGTCAGCTCGGTCGTGGTGATTATACTCCCGAGATTGGACCTTACCAAAGATGCACGCTGAGCAGAGGTCTGCGCATTGAGCCCAATCGAGGCGCGCCATGAGCCCGCGGCGACTCATATTTGTGGCGATAGCCTTCATTCTGATGGGATGCGATCAAGGGAGTAGGCAGTCGATGGCCACCGCGCCTGTGCCCCTACCGCCGCAACTTTGGCAAATCTCGGCGGTTCACGAGCGTGTTAGCGGCAAAGCTATCCGCTTATGCGCCGACGGCAGGCTAGCCTCGGGATTCAACGCCATTACGCCTGATATAGCAGGTCGGAGATGTGTCCAGGAGGGTTATATGCAAGGCGTACCTCCAAATCAGAATTATAAGTGCCAGATAAGTGGTCAGGAGTTTGGCGTCGTCACCAACGTAATTGGCCATTATCCAGAAGAGTTTACCGCCTCCTCAACGGTTGTAGACATCGACGCCCAACGGACAGTCTACAGCCGGTCGCTCCACTTCGATCACGTCGGCCGCTGCCCTGCTGGCTGGCGAGTGGGCCAAGCCACAGACCAGAGCGGCAAGCGTGTCTCCGCCGCATTCATCGCAGGCACCGACACCGCTTACCAGGAACAGTAGGCGTCCCGCCCAACGCGCGGCTACGTCTTATGCAGATGGGGAGGCGTGGAGGGCTGAAGGGAGCCGAGTGTATCTGACCTCCGTGTCTTCCGCGCTCCGCACGGCCCCTCCGTCGGCTTCGCCGCCACCTCCCCATCTGGCGATGGGGAGGATGATAAGGCTCATCGTTGGAGTTCGGCTTCGAGGCTGCGGATCACGCCGTCGAGGTCGTGCAGGACGTCCGTCGCGGCAAAGCGGACCACCCGGACGCCCCGCCGGGCAAGGTCGGCGTCGCGCCGCTCGTCGCGCCCGACTTCACCCATGTTGTGGCACCAGCCGTCCACCTCGACGGCGAGCCGAACTTTCGCACAATAGAAGTCTACGATCCAAGGGCCGACAGGGTGCTGTCGGCGAAAGCGGTAGCCGTCCAACGCGCGCGACCGGAGCGCCTGCCAGAGGGCGATCTCCGGTGCGGCCATCTCTCGGCGGAGCTCTCGCGCCCGCCGCAGGGTGAGGCTACGAGGAGCCATGTAGAGATAATAACTCGAGGTTGCGCACGTGTCTTCCGCGCTGCGGATCCGGAGGTCTTCATCTCCCCCAGCAAAGCTGGGGGAGTACGCCCGGAGGGCGGGAGGGGGCCGACCGGCGCAGCCGGTCGGAACGCGGGCGGCCGTGAAGCGTCTTCCGCGCTCCGCACGGCCCCTCCACCCCGTTCCGGGGTCCCCCTCCCCATCTGCGATGGGGAGGATCAACGGCCCTAGTTCACCTTCATCGCCTTCTCCCGCACCTTGCTGAGCGTGGCGCCGGGCAGGGCGCAGTCGGTGGAGACTTTCAGGTGGAGGATGGCGGGCAGGCCCGAGTCGCTCGCCGCCTCGAAAGCTTCGGCGAAATCCTCGGTTCGCTCGACCGTCGCGCCAAAGCCGCCGAACGCCCGAGCGTAGGCGGCGAAGTCGGGGTTCTTCAGGTCGGTGGCGACCACGCGGCCGGGGAACTCGCGCTCCTGGAACAGGCGGATGGAGCCGTAGCTGGCGTTGTCCACCACCAGGTTCACAATGGGAAGGCCGTACTGCACCTGGGTGGCGAACTCCTGACCGTTCATCAGGAAATCGCCGTCGCCGCTGATCGACAGCACCCGTCGCTCCGGGAACAGCCGCTTCATCGCCACAGCCGCCGGGGGGCCGTAGCCCATGGTGGCCGAGGCCGGGGCGATGTGGCTGTTCAGCGCGCCGAAGCGGTAGAAGCGGTGCAGCCAGGCGGCGTAGCCTCCCGCCCCGTTGCAGATGACGGCGTCGCGCTCCAACCGCTCGCGGAGCCAGACCATGACCTCGCCGAGGTTGACCCCGCCGGGCTGTGGCGTGGCGACCTCGGACCAGGCGAGATAGTCGCCATGGGCGGCCTGGGCCGAACCCGGCCAGGCGCACGACGACGGCGGCTCCAGCTGGGCCAGGGCGGCCATGGCGCGACGGGGGCTGGCGGGGATGGCCAGAGCGGGCTGGTAGACCTGGCCGATCTCGTCGGGGTCGGCGTGGATGTGGATCAGGCGGGTGGCGGGCGCCGGGATGTCGAGCAGGCCGTAGCCCTGGGACGGCACCTCCCCCAGCCGACCGCCGATGAGCAGCAGCAGGTCGGCGGACCTGATCCGCTCGATCAGCCTGGGATTGGCGCCGAGCCCGAGATCGCCGGCGTAGTTCGCATGCTCGGCGTCGAACAGGTGGCCGCGGCGGTAGCTGGTGGCGACCGGCAGGCCCCAGCGCTCGGCGAAGCGGTGCAGGGCGACGCGGCTGTCCTCGTCCCAGCGGCTGCCTCCGACCACCACCAGGGGACGGCGGCTCGTGGTCAGCAGGCCCTGCAGCTCGGCCAGCGTGGCCGCGTCCGGGCCGGCCTCCACCGCGAGCACGGGCCGGCTGTCGGCGGAGCGGTCGGGCTGGCCCAGCACGTCGCGCGGCAGGCCCAGCACGACGGGTCCGGGCCGGCCGGACATGGCGGTCGAGAAAGCGCGCGCCATCACCTCGCCCACGCGCCCGGGATGGTCGATCTCACCCACCCATTTGGCGACGCCGCCGAAGGTCGCGCGCAGGTCCATCTCCTGCCAGGCGCCGCGGTCGCGACGGTCCTGGCTGACCTGGCCCACGAGCAGGATCATGGGCGAGCTGTCCTCTTGGGCGATATGCACGCCGACCAGGGCGTTGCTGGCGCCCGGGCCGCGGGTGACCATGGCCACGCCGGGCCGCCCCGTCGCGCGCCCGACCGCGTCGGCCATCATCGCCGCCCCGCCCTCGTGACGGCAGACGGTGAGCGTGATCCCGCTGTCGCGCAGCGCATCGAGCACCGGCAGATAGCTCTCGCCGGGCACGCAGAAGACGTGGCGCACGCCCTGGATCACCAGCTGGTCGACCAGGGCCTGGCCGACGGAACGCTGCGGCCGCTCGCTTGCGCACATGGGTCGTCTCCTAGGCTCAGGCGCCGAACAGCACGGCTTCGGTGTAGGCGAGGTCGTTCAAGCGCGGCGCCGGGCCGCCGCGGACGTATTTGGGCGCGCGATCCTTGAAGAAGCGGCCGACCAGTCCCGGTACGGGGCCGTGGGCGTCCAGGATCGCCAGCGGGAAACCACGCAGCAGCAGCCATCGGCCGAGCGGAGCGGCGAAGCGCACGAAGCTGTCGGTGTCGGCGCACCAGACCAGTTGCGCGGCCCATCGGCCCAGGCCCTTGATCGAGCGAGGCAGAAAGGCGAAGGCCGCCCGCTCCGCCCCGCAGGCGCAGACCAGCACCGTCAGGCCCATGGCGGCATGGACGTCCAGCAGGGCTGTGAGGTCGGGAGCGAACCCGCCCTCCCCCGCCCGGTAGCGCCGCACCTGTGCGCCGGGGCCCGCCCGCGACAGGGTCGGGATGACGGCCATCTGACCGTCGCTGTAGCGACGATAGCCCTGGGCCTGCAGGATCGGCCAGGTGTGCGGGGCCGGCGAGACGTTGAGGTAGATGACCTCCTTGTGGCGCAGCGCGCGGGAGGTGAGCAGCGAGGCGTAGCCCCGGTACGCCGGCGCGACGTACCAGCTCGACACGTTGCAGCGTACGGACGGCCGCCCGTCCTCCACCGTCTGGGCGTAGATCTGCAGCAGCACGCCCACGCAGTCGCGCTCGGCCTCCAGCATCAGGCCATAGCGCGGATAGCCGTCGGGGGCCTCGCGGGTGCGCAGCACGGCCAGCGCCCGTCTCCAATAGGCTCGCGTCCGCCCGGGAAACCCTTGCGCCAACAGGGCCGCGACGTCCGCCAGGTCCGCCTCGGCGATCGGCCGGCAGCGTAGGGAGGGGGCGGCGGCGGTCATGGTCCAGACGATGCTCCAGCCTTGTCCCCGGACGGGACGGTCCGCAGGCGAGGTGCAACGGTTGGACCGGAATGACCGATGCGCCGCCGGCCGCAGGCGAGCGCTCCAGCCCTGAGTTTCCGCTCCCTGACCGGCATGGATCATGCATCCCGTCGCTCATCGCAGGAGGCGCGCATGTCGGTCAGACCCATGGTCGAGGAACAGATGCGGCAGGTGGCCGCCGAGCATGGCAAGGCGCTGGCCCCGCTCAGCGACGATCTGGTGCTGCTGGACAGCGGGCTCGACTCGCTCGGCTTCGCCATCCTGGTCGCCCGGCTGGAGGACGAGCTGGGCTACGACCCCTTCGCCACCTCCGAGGACGTGGCCTTCCCCGTCACCTTCGGCGATTTCGTCCGCTTCTATGACCGCGTCCCGGCCTGAGGCCGTGAGCGGGCCGCGGCTGGCTGCTCGGATCGGCGCGGGGCTGAGAGCGGGCGAACAGCCCGCGCTGCTGGGTCTTCGCCAGGCCCTGCCGCTCCGCGCCCTTGCGGCCCGCCGCTTCGTCGCGGCGCCTGACGAGGCCCTGCGGGGCCGCACCGTCCTGGTCCGCACCCGCTCGCCGCTTGCCGCCGCCGCAGCGCTGGCGAGCCTGGACGGCGTGGCGGCGCAGCTGGTGCTCTGTCCGCCCGACCTGGAGGCGGCGCAGCTGCCCTGCGTCGCGGCGGCCGCGGAGGCGCAGGCCGTGGTCAGCGACATCGACGATGACGGCGCCCTGCCCGACCTGGCCCAACACCACATCGACTTGAACGAGACCGGCGTCGGGCCGGCGATCCCGGGGCCGACCCACGCGACGGAGTGGGCGCTGTTCACCTCCGGCACGAGCGGGCCGCCCAAGATGGTCGCCCACAGCCTGGAGGCGCTGACCGGCGCCATCGCGCCCCGCCCGGAGGCCGAAGCGGCGCCGGTCTGGGCCACCTTCTACGACGTGCGCCGCTACGGCGGGCTGCAGATGCTGCTCCGCGCGCTGACCGGCGGCGCCAGCCTGCTGATCACCCAGGCGGACGAACCGCTCGCGGACTTCCTCGACCGCGTCGCCGAACACGGGGCGACGCATTTGGCGGGGACGCCCTCGCACTGGCGACGCGCGCTGATGAGCCCCGCGCTGAAGGCGCTCGATCCCCGCTACGTGCGCCTGTCCGGAGAGATCGCCGACCAGCCGGTGCTCGACGCTCTTCGCGCCCGGTTCCCCCGCGCCAGGATCGGCCACGCCTATGCCTCCACCGAAGCGGGCGTCGGCTTCGAGGTCGGGGACGGGCTGGCCGGCTTTCCCGCCTCGCTTGTCGAGCGCCCGGTCGGGCCGGTGCGGCTGCGGGTGGTCGAGGGCGCGCTTCAGCTCCGCTCCGATCGCGCGGCCACGGGCTATCTGGGTGCGACGGCGCAGCGGATCGCGGACGCCGACAGCTGGGTGGACACCGGCGACTTGGTCGAACTCCGCGGCGACCGCTTCCACTTCCTGGGGCGGCGCAGCGGAGTGATCAACGTCGGCGGCCTGAAGATCAGCCCCGAGGAGGTGGAGGCGGTGATCAACGCCTGCCCGGGCGTGCACCTCTCGCGGGTCAGCGGCCGCGCCAGCCCGCTGCTGGGCGCGCTGGTGACGGCCGAGGTGGTGCTGGCCGATCCGGCCACCGCCGACGACGCCTCCCGCGCGATGATCCTGACCCGATGCCGCGAGCGCCTGGCGCCGCACAAGGCCCCCGCCTCGCTGCGCTTCGTCGAGGCGCTGGCCGTGGGGGCGGCCGGCAAGCTGGAGCGCCGCCATGCGTAAGGTCCTGGTCACGGGCGCGAGCCGAGGCCTGGGCTTGGCCATCACCGAACGGCTGGCCGCCGACGGCTTCGGCGTTGTCGCCATTGCCCGCAACCCCTCCGATGGCCTGCAGACCGTCATGGACGCCGCCGCCCCGGGCGCGATCCGGTTCGAGCCGTTCGACCTGTCGCAGGTGAACGCCATCGCCGACCGGGTGCGCGGGCTGAAGGCCGAGCATGGCCCGCTCTACGGCCTAGTCAATAACGCGGGCCTGGGGACGGCGGGACTGCTCACCAACATGAGCCAGGCGCAGATCGAGGCCCTGGTGCGGCTCAACACCTTGTCGCCCATCCTGCTGACCAAATACGTCGTGCGCCAGATGCTGGTCGCCGGCGAAGGCCGGGTGGTGAATATGGCCTCGATCATCGCCTCCACCGGCTACAACGGCCTGTCGGTCTATGGGGCGACCAAGGCTTCGCTGGTGGGCTTCACCCGCTCCCTGGCGCGCGAGGTCGGGCGGGTGGGCGTGACGGTGAACGCGGTTGCGCCCGGCTTCATCCAAACCGAGCTGACCGCCGACATGGACGACGACACAGTCGCCCAGATCGCCCGCCGCAGCGCACTGGGGCGCCTAGCCCAGGCCCAGGACGTGGCGTCGGCGGTCTCCTTCCTGATGAGCGAAGGGGCTCGCAACGTCACCGGCACGGTGCTGACGGTGGACGCCGGCAATACGGCGTGAGCCGGTATCATCGGCGACGGTCGGATCGGCCCGGGATTGCTGACCCTCACGCCTGAGATTGCAAACCGAGCCGTCGTCGCCCGATAAGGCCGCACGCGCCATGATCTGGAGACGACATGTCGATCCGTGCTGCAGCCATCGCCGTGGTGATCAGCTTGGCTGGGGCGGCCTCCGTCTCAGCCCAGCCCGCCGCCATAGGTCCGACCTGGACGTCCGACCAAGTCCGCGCCGCCCGTCCGCTCACCCCCGAATCGACCCTGGCCTTCGACGTCCGACAGGAGACAACGTCGGCGGACGCGGCGACCAAGGCGGAGATATCCCGCGTGGTGCTTGCGCCCGACTTCGTGCTCGTCACGAGCGGCCGCGTCCACACCCTGGACGATTTCAGCCTTCACCGGACCTTCGTCTGGTCTGACGGCGCGCCAACTTTCGCCAACCTGAACAGTCATGCGCAGCCGGCCTTTCGTGCGCAGGAGTTGGCGAACCGGAAGGGGCTCCAGGCCATCCTCACGCACCTGGAAGGCGCGACGGGCAAGAGCTTCGAGCCGTCCAACGATACCCCCTACTGGCGCGAGGCGGAGCTTGGGATCAGCGATCCGCCGGACATGCCGCTAACGCCTCGCACGACCGGGTCCGGCGCCGACTTCCTGCTCGGAAGCGACCCGGTCGTACAGACGAGCGGCCAAGCCGTCGCCCTGAACGGAAGCGACCGCCAGCCGCTCATACGCTATTTCGCGCTGCACCTGCCGCTGCACCCGCAGGTTCGCCACGCCCTGGCGGACGCAAAGGCCCTGCCGACCAGGATGGTCGTCCAGGCCTACCTGCTGAACAGGAAGCGGACGATCGTCTTCACGGTCTCCGGCGCGGCGCGAGCCACGGCGGCCTATCCCCTGCCGGCAGACCTTCGGCCTGACGTGGAGGAGGCGCTGGGCGCATCAGGGACGGCGAGCGCGCCCGGCGTCCGCGCTGCAAAGGAAGCCATCGAAGGACGATACGCCAAGCCCAAGCCGACCGCCGGCGCCATGCTCGCCGCACTCCACGCCGCTGCGGCCGGTGGGCGGTCCATGGAAGTTTGGCTATGGTTCAATGCTTACCTGCAACAGTACGGCTACACGCTCAAAGGTCCGGAAGGCCAGGTGACGATCCAGGCTTTGGCGCCCCTGATCCGCGTCGCCCTCCAGGACCCGCAGGTCGCCCGTTTCGCCGCCGCAAGCGCGCTGTCCGGGAACGCGCCGAACGCGTCGGGAGACCGGCAAGAGGCCGCCCGCTACATCGCCTCGGCCACGTCGCTAGACACCTTACCGTTCGGGACCTTCCGCTATGTCACTTTCGCCAATCTTGTGGCGGGCGCCAGGGACGCCGGCAAGTGGGACAAGGCGGTCTTCGCGTCCATGCCGTCGCCGCTGGTGGCTAACTACTGGACCCACATCGCCGCCTATCCCTGGTCGGCGAACGCCTATAAGGACGCGGGCGACGCCTACGTCAGGAGCTTCGATACGCTGAAGGCCTGGACCGCCTTTGACCTCGGCCGGGCTGTCGATCCGCACTGGCGCTCAAGCAACCTGAAAAACGTTGCCGACTACGAGACCGTGCTGGAAGAGAAAGAGCCGGACTTCTTCTAAGCTGAGATCGGCGGCAGAGGCCGATCTCAGCTCAGGAAGTTAACTTTGGCCCGTCAGCGCGGCGACTTCGCCGGCGAAGTCGTCCTTGGCCTTTTCTACGCCTTCGCCCAGCGCCAGCCGCACGAAGCCTACGAGCTGGATGGGGGCGCTTAGAGCCTTGCCCTGTTCGGCCACGAACTGCTCGATGGTCTGGTCGGGGTTCATGACGAAGGCCTGCTTCAGCAGCACGACCTCCTCGTAGAACTTGCGGATGCGGCCCTCGACCATCTTCTCGATCACCTGGGGCGGCTTGCCGGACGCCTGCGCCTGTTCGGAGAAGATGGCGCGCTCGCGCTCCACCGCCGCAGGATCGATGTCGTCCACCGACAGGGACAGGGGCGAGGTGGCGGCGATGTGCATGCCGATCTTTCGGCCCATTTCGGTCAGCTTGTCGTGATCGGATGCGCCCGACTGCAGCGCCACCAGCACGCCGATGCGTCCGAGTTCGGGCGCCACGGCGTTGTGGACATAGGCCGCGACCACGCCCTGGGCCACCACGAAGCGGGCCATGCGGCGCGCGGTCATGTTCTCGCCGATGGTGGCGATCAGGCCGGTGAGAATCTCGTTGACGCTCTCGCCGCTGGCGGTCTTGGCCTCGGCCAGCGCGTCCACGCCGCCCTCGATGTCCAGGGCGGTGACGGCGATGGCCCGGGCGGCGGCCTGAAACTTCTCGTTCCTGGCGACGAAGTCAGTCTCGGCGTTCACCTCGACCACCGCGCCGGTCATGCCCGCGCCGTCGCTGCGCAGCGCCACGGCGACCAGGCCTTCGGCGGCGATGCGGTCGGCCTTCTTGGCGGCCTTGCTGAGGCCCTTGGTGCGCAGCCAGTCCATGCCGGCTTCGATGTCGCCGCCGGTCTCGGTCAGCGCCTTCTTGCAGTCCATCATGCCCGCGCCGGACTTCTCGCGGAGCTCTTTGACGAGCGCAGCCGTGATGTCGGCCATGGCCCTCTTCTCCTGTTGTGCGAAACGATCCGGGCTCACCGGAACGTGGTTCAGATATCCATGCCGCCGTCATGGCAGGCGGCGAGCTCATTCGTCCTTCGAGACGCCCCTGCAGGGCTCCTCAGGATGACGAAGGCGGTAGGCTTTAGAGCACCCCTCGTCATGCTGAGGAGGGCGCGCAGGGCGAGCCCGTCTCGAAGCACGCAGGCGGTCAGGTCAGGCGGAAGCGGGCTCGAAGGCGGCCGCGTCCAGGGCGTCCTCGGTCAGCTGGGCCGGCTCTTCCTCGGCGCCGGTCACCACGGGCGTGGGTTCGACGGCCGGTGCAGCCGGCGCAGGCTCAGCCGCGGCGGTCTTGCGCAGCGCCGGCTCCATGGCCGGCGCTTCGGCCGCGCCCAGGTCCACGCCCGACGCCTGCTGGCCGGCGGCCAGACCGTCGAGCACCGAGTCGGCGATCAGGTCGCAGTAGAGCTGCAGCGCGCGCGTGGCGTCGTCGTTGCCGGGCACCGGATAGGCCACGCCGTCCGGATCGGAGTTGGTGTCCAGGATGGCCACTACCGGAATGTTGAGCTTCTTCGCCTCCTGGATGGCGATGGCTTCCTTGTTGGTGTCGATCACAAACATCAGGTCGGGGATGCCGCCCATGTCCTTGATGCCGCCCAGGGACAGCTCCAGCTTCTCCTTCTCGCGCGAGAGGGTCAGCAGCTCTTTCTTGGTGCGCCCCTCGCCGCTGCCGTCGACCACCGTCTCCAGCTCGCGCAGCCGCGCTATGGAGCCCGAGATGGTGCGCCAGTTGGTCAGGGTGCCGCCGAGCCAGCGGTGGTTGACGTAGTACTGGGCGCAGCGCTTGGCGGCGGTGGACACGGGGTCCTGAGCCTGGCGCTTGGTGCCCACGAACAGCACCCGGCCGCCGGACGCCGAGACTTCGCGCACCTTGAGCAACGCCTGGTGCAGCAGCGGCATGGTCTGCGACAGGTCGATGATGTGGATGTTGGCGCGCGAGCCGAAGATGAAGCGCTCCATCTTCGGGTTCCAGCGGTGGGTCTGGTGGCCGAAATGCGCGCCCGCTTCGAGCATCTGGCGCATATTGAAATCTGGCAGAGCCATGGTGTTGTGGTTTCCTGTTTCCGGTAGGCCTCCGCAGACAAGACCGCTCCCCGAGGAGAGCGCCGGAAGCGAGCGCGCGTGAGCGCGACCGCACGTCTGCGTGTGGGATGACCGCGACATAGTCCGCACGCGCGGAAAGATCAAGGCGGCCGCCGATCAGCACCCCTACCCCGCCCTCGCCGCCGCCAGCGTCTCGCGCACCCTGGCCAGGGCGGCGTCGGCGGGGGCGGTCTCGCCCAGCATGCTGAAGGTGCGGTAGAGGGCGAAGGTGCAGTGGCCGTGGACCGTGGCCACCAGGGAGCGGACCAGCGAGGCCGTCGCCTCGACGTCGCGGCTCGGGAGCTCACGGCCGATCTCGGCCGCCACTATGCCGATCAGCTCCGCCGCCAGGGCCTGATACGCCTCCGGCGCAGGCCCGCCGTCGGCCATATGATGTTCGTAGATGGCGATCCAGGCCTTGGGGTTGTCGGCGGCGAACTCGAAATAGCCGTGCACCAGGGTGGCGATGCGGTCCTCGTCCGACGCCGCCAGGCGCACACGCAGATGCTCCGCCCACAGGTTCAGGGTGCGAGCGTTGATGGCCAGCATCAGCCCGTCGTAGCTGCCGAACACGTTGTAGAGCGTGCCGATGGAATAGCCGATCCGCTTGGCAACCTCGCGCGCCGAGAAGTGCGCCAGGCCGACCTCAGCCAGATGCCGCCGCCCCTCCGTGACGAACAGCGTCTCCAGCTCAGCACGCGTATGATCCGACCGGCGACCCATCCCCGCTCCATTAATTGAGCATCGTTCAAAAACTTATTGAACCCTGCTCATTTCCATGGTCCACCTGTGTTGCGTCAAGCGGAATGCGCCGCTGGCCCGGGGACCGCCTGCCATGACCCAGCCTGCGTCCGAACTGTCGCTGCTCGTAAAACGCCGGTTCGCGCCTCTGTTCGTCACCAACCTGCTCGGCGTGTTCAACGACAACATCTTCAAGACCGCCCTGCTGGTGCTGGCCAGCTATGGCGTCTACCGGGCCGACCCGGCCAGGGCCGCCCTGCTGGGCACGGTGGCGACAGGGGTGTTCGTGCTGCCCTTCTTCCTGGTGTCGGCCCTGGCCGGGCAGCTCGCCGACGCCTGGGACCGGACGCGGCTGGTGCGGCTGGTCAAGCTGGCGGAGGTCGCGATCATGGCCCTGGGGCTGATAGGTTTCTACACCCAGTCCATCGGCCTGCTGCTCGGCGTCCTGTTCCTGATGGGGGTGCATTCCTCGGTCTACGGGCCGCTCAAATACGCCATCCTGCCCCAGCAGCTTGGCCGCGACGAGATCCTCGGCGGGACCGGGGTGATGGAGGCCGGCGGCTTTGTCGCCATCCTGGCAGGCCAGCTGTTCGCAGGCGCGGTTCGGCCCTGGCAGGCGGGCGCGATCGCCTGCGTGCTGGCGCTTATCGGCCTCGCCGCCAGTCTGGCCATCCCGGCCGCGCCCCGCATGGCGACAGCCGCCAGGGTCGAGGCGAACGTGGTGCGGACCAGTTGGCGGCTGGTGCGCGCCGCCCGGGCCATCCCCTCGGTCTGGCTGTCGATCCTGGCCATCGCCTTCTTCTACGCCCTGGGCGCGGTGCTGCTCGGCGAGCTGATCCCCCTGGTGCACGGGGTGCTGCATGCGGGCCAGGACGTGGCGGTGCTGTTCCTGACCCTGTTCTCGGTCGGGGTGGCTTCGGGCTCGCTGCTGGTCAACAGGCTGCTGAAGGGCGAGGTCTCGGCGCGCTATGTGGCCGTCTCGGCCTTCCTGCTGGCGGTCTTCCTGCTGGACCTCGCCTGGGCGGTCGCGGGCTTCAAGGCGAGCGGCGAAGACGTCGGGATCGCCGGCTTCATACGGAGCTTCACCGCCTGGCGCATCCTGTTCGACCTCGCCGCCATGGCGGTCAGCGGCGGGGTGTTCGTCATCCCCCTCTACGCCATCCTGCAGAAGGACAGCCCGACCGAGGAACGCTCGCGCATCCTGGCGGCCAACAACATCGTCACCGCCGCCCTGACGGTGGCGGCGATCCTGGCGGCGGCCGGCCTGCTGAAGCTCGGCGTCGGCATCGACGGGCTGATCGTGGCCATGGGGCTGGCCACCCTCGCCGTCGCCCTGGCCGCCTGCCTGCTGCCGCCGCAGACCCTGGCCCGGGGGGCGGTGCGGGGCCTGCTGAGGCTGCTCTACCGGGTGGAGGTCGGCGGGCTGGAGCATATGCCGACGCAGGGCCAGGGCGCGGTCGTGGTGGTCAACCACGTCTCCTATCTCGACGGGCTGCTGGTCGCGGCCTTTCTGCCCGGCCGCCCGAGCTTCGCCCTGCACACCGCCATCTTCAAGGTCTGGTGGATGCAGCCCTTCCTGCCCTTCTTCGACGCCTTCCCGGTGGACGTCACCAATCCGCTCGCCGCCAAGGCCATGATCAATGCGGTGAGGGCGGGACGCACCGTCGTCATGTTCCCGGAGGGCCGCATCACGGTGACCGGCGCGCTGATGAAGGTCTTCGCCGGCCCCGCGACCATCGCCGACAAGGCGGGCGCGCCCATCGTGCCGGTCCGCATCGACGGGGCGCAGTACACGCCGTTTTCGCACCTCAAGGGCAAGCTGCGGCTGCGCGCCTTCCCCAAGATCAGGATGACGGTGCTGGCGCCGCAGCGTGTCGACCTCAGCGTGGAGCCCTCCTTCCGCAAGCGTCGGGCGCTGGCGTCGGAGCGGCTCTATGCGGTGATGAGCGGGATGATGTTCGCCACCGCCGACACCGATCGAACCCTGTACCAGGCCCTGCTCGACGCACGCGCCGTGCATGGCCGCAAGGCGTTCGCGGTGGAGGACGTCAAACGCAAGCCGCTCAGCTTCGACAAGCTGCTCATCGGCGCGCGGGTGCTGGGCCAGGCGTTGTGCGAGGGGACGGCCAAGGGCGAGGCGGTCGGCGTCATGCTGCCCAACGTCAATCCGGCCATCGCCACCTTTTTCGCGCTGCAGCGCTACGAGCGGCTGTGCGCCATGCTGAACTACACCGCCGGCGCCGCCCAGCTGGAGTCCGCCTGCGACACGGCGAAGATCAGGACCGTCGTCACCTCCCGCGCCTTCGTCGAGCAGGCCAAGCTGGAGCCGGTGGTGGAGCGGCTGGAGCGTTCGGGCCGGCGCATGGTGTGGCTGGAGGACGTGGCCGAGGGCGTCGGCGCCCTGACCAGACTGTCCGGCCTGATCGCCGACCGCACCGCCGGCCGGTTCGAGCGCCGTCGCACCGACTCCGATACCCCGGCGGTGATCCTGTTCACCTCGGGCTCGGAAGGCGCGCCGAAGGCGGTGGTGCTGACCTCGCGCAACATCTTGGCCAACATCGCCCAGGTGGCCGCGCGGGTGGACTTCAACCCGACCGACCGGGTGCTGAACGCCCTGCCGATCTTCCACAGCTTCGGCCTGACCGGTGCGACCCTGCTGCCGATCCTGAACGGGGTGCGCACCCTGCTCTATCCGAACCCGCTGCACTACGCGACGGTGACCGCCTTCGCCTACGACGCCAACGCCACCGTCCTGTTCGGCTCCGACACCTTCCTGGCCGGCTATGCGCGCGTCGCCCAGCCCTACGACTTCCGCAGCCTGCGCTACATCTTCGCCGGGGCGGAGGCGGTCCGGCCCGAAACGCGGGCCACCTTCTACGACAGGTTCGGCCTGCGCCTGCTGGAGGGCTATGGCGCCACCGAATGCTCGCCGGTGATCGCGGTGAACACGCCCATGCACTTCCAGGCGGGCTCGGTCGGCCAACTGCTGCCGGGCCTGGAACACCGGCTGGACGCGGTGGAGGGGATCACCGCGGGCGGGCGGCTGATCGTGCGCGGCCCCAACGTCATGGCCGGCTACTACCAGGCCGACGCGCCGGGCGTGCTGCAGCCGCCGGAAGGCGGCTGGTACGACACCGGCGACATCGTCGAGATCGACGCCCTGGGCTTTGTCGCCATCCGCGGGCGCGCCAAACGCTTCGCCAAGATCGCCGGCGAAATGGTTTCGCTGACTGCGGTCGAGGGCTACGCCGCCGCGGTCTGGCCCGACGCCAGCCACGCCGTGGTCGCCCGGCCCGACCCGCGCAAGGGCGAGGAGCTGGTGCTGTTCACCACCGCACCGGGCGCGGACGCGCGCGCCCTGCAGGCCTGGGCGCGCGGCCAGGGCGTGGCGGAGCTGTCGCTGCCGCGCGAGGTGAGGGTGGTCGACGTCCTGCCGGTGCTGGGCACCGGCAAGCCCGACTATGTCGCCATGAACACGCAGGCGCGGGAGACGGCGGCGGAGCCCGCCTGACGCCTCAACCCTGTCCCGGTCGGAAGAGGCTCGCGACATCCTCAAGGGTCGCCAGGCGGTAGGCGCCGGGCTCCAGGTCGGGAGGCAGGTCCAGCTCGCCCAGCCGGTCGCGATGCAGGGCCTCGACATGGTTGCCCACCGCGGCGAACATCCTGCGCACCTGGTGATACCGACCCTCCGTCACCGTCAGCCAGGCGCTCGTGGCGGACAGCGGCTCGAGCGTGGCGGGCGAGAGCGGCTTGTCCTCACCGTCGAGCATCAGGGTCCCCGAGGCGAACAGCGCGGCCTCGTCTCCGCGCAGCGGCCGGTCGAGTTCGGCGTAGTAGCGCTTCTGCACGTGGCTGCGCGGCGAGATCACCCGGTGCAGCAGCGCCCCGTCGTCGGTGAACAGGAGCAGGCCGGAGGTGTCCTTGTCCAGCCGCCCGATGCTGGACAGCGCGGGCTCGCGCCGCCGCCAGCGCGGCGGCAGCAGGTCGTAGACCAGCGCCCCGGTCTCCTTGTGCGAGCAGGTCACGCCCCGCGGCTTGTGCATCAGCAGCACCATGCCGGGCGGCGGATCCAGCGGCCGGTCCTGGACCGTCATGCGGCTGGGCAGGTCCGGCGTGACCGCCAGCCTTAGCTCAGGCGCGTCCAGCACAGCGCCGTCCAGCCCGACCTCGCCGGCCATGATCAGCGCCTGCACCTCCCGGCGCGAGCCGTAGCCGAGGTTGGCCAGCAGCCGATCCAGCCGCAGCGTGGGCGAAGACTTGCTCACCGATGCGCCTCGAACACCTTGTAGCCGCCCTGGTCCAGCCTCGGCGTGACCTGGGCGAACAGCGATCCCAGCGCCGCCTCATAGGGCAGGTGCCGGTTGGCCACCATCCACAGCACGCCGCCCCTGCGCAGCGCCAGGCCGGCGCGGCGGATGAAGGCCTGGCCCAGCGTGCGGTCCTCCGCCCCGCCGTCGTGGAAGGGCGGGTTCATGACCACGAAGTCCAGCTCGCCCGGCGCGTCGGACGCCGATCCCGCCGCAGCGGTCAGGTCGGTCCACAGAAGGGCGGCGCGCGGATCGTCCACATTGCGCCTCGCCGCGTCGATCGCCCGCCGGTCGATGTCGATCAGGCTCAAGGATGCGACCTGCGGCGATGTCAGGACGGCGCGCGACAGATGCCCGACGCCGCAGCCGAAATCGGCCCCGCGACCCGACAGGGCCGGCAGGCCTTGCGCCAGCAAGGCGCTGCCGGGATCGACGCGGTCCCAGCTGAACACGCCGGGCTGCGACCACAGCGACAGGGCGTCGACCCGCTGCGGACCGCCGTCGGCCACCGCCTGCGCTACGCCGACGAGCGCGCCGGGCCGCTCGCACCGACAGATGCGGTGGTGGCGTTTCGCCGTCTCGGCGACGACGCAGCCGAACCCCTCCAGCTCAGCGCGCAAACGCGCGCCGCCTTTGTCCTTGGGCGCCAGGGCGGTCAGCACGGCGCCGGAGCGCAGGGCCTGTAGTCCGAGCGCGAGCTGATAGCGCCGCTCCAGCCTGCCGGACGGCGCTACCATGACCAGCCCGTCCAGCTCGCCGCAGGACCCAAGGGCGGCGGCGCCCGGGACCAGGGGCGAGACCTGCAGGGCGCCCGGGGGAACCTCCGCCAGCTCTCGCGCCGGCTCGCCATAGACGGCGGTCTTCAGTGCGGCATGGGACACGGGGCCATGCTGGAGCCCAGGGCGCGTGGACGCAAGGCCGGCTGAAGGCCTGTTCGGGCGCGAGCCTGCTCAGCCGCTCCAGCCGCCGCCGGTGGCGCGGAACGAGGCCACGGCGGCGCGGGATGCGGCGGCGCGGGCCTGGGCCAGGCGATCGGAGGCGGCCAGCAGGTCGCGGTCGGCGTCGAGCACCTCGATCAGGCTGATGGCGCCGCCCTGGTAGGCCTCCTGCGCCTGGTCGCGGGACCGCGTCAGCTCGACGATCTGCTGGTCGAGCGCTGCGGCCTGGGCCTGGGCCTGCAGCAGGTCGGACAGCGCCGTCTCCACCTCGGCGGTGGCTCGGTAGATGCAGGCGCGATAGGCGGCGAGCGCCTCAGCCTCCCGGCCGCGGGCCTGGGCGACCTCCGCATCCACCCGGCCGAAGTCGAACAGCCGCCAGCGCAGGCCGCCGCTGATGGAGTGCTGCAGGGCGTCGCCGACAAACAGCGGCTGCACGTCCAGGCTCTCCACCCCCAGTAGCCCGGTGATGGAGACCTTGGGGTAGTAGTCGGACACGGCCGCGCCGATGCGCGCATCGCTGGCGGCGAGGCGGCGCTCGGCGGCCGAGACGTCGGGGCGGCGACGCAGCAGGTCGGCGGGCGCGCCCAGGGTCGCCAAGGAGGGCGGCGGCGGTCCGGCGGCGACGGTCGAGGCGAACTCCGCCGCATAGGTCCCGGCTGGAGCGCCCATGAGCACGTCGAGCCGATCGAGCTGGCCCTCCTCGCCGGCCTGCAGCGGCGGCAGGCCGGCGCGCACGCCGTCCAGCGCCGCCCGGGCCTGGCGCAGCTCACGGTCGGAGGCGACCCCCTCCCCGCGCCGCATGAGCAGCAGCGCGACGAGGCGCTGCTCGACGTCCTCCTGGTGGCGCGCTACGGCGATGCGGGCCTGGTAGGCGCGCATCTGCAGATAGGCGTCGGCGGTTTCGGCGGCGACCGACACGCGCACCCCGGCGAGATCGTCGCGCTCAGCCTGGGCGTCGGCGCGGGCGGCCTGGCGAGCCCGGCGCAGGCCGCCGAACAGGTCGATCTCCCATGAAGCCGCGGCGCCCACATCGTAGAGGTCATAGTCGCGCTCGAAGATGGGCGCCTCGCTCCCCACCTCGCCGAAGGGACTGAGCAGGGACAGTTGGACGTCTGCGACGGAGCCCTGCAGGTCCGCGCGCGGGAGCAGAGCCGCGCCGGCCGCCTTGGCCACGGCCCGCGACTGCATCACGCGCGCGCGGGCCTGTTCGACGTCGAGGTTCTGCGCCAGGGCGAGCGCGACCGCACGCTCCAGCAGCGGATCGGCGAACCGCGTCCACCAGACGCCGGAGACGCCCGCCGCAGGCGCGGCGGCGGCTAGGGCGGGCGTGTTCCTATAGGCGCCCCGCCAGGACGACGGCAGGGCGTCTGTAGTCCGGCCCCACCGTGCATCCCGCCGCCAGCGCCGACGCGAGGATCGCCATGACGCCGAAACGCCAAGGAGAACGGACCAAGGCGGCGCGGGTCATGGCGAGGGTCCTCAATGCGCGTCGACCGGGGGCGCCGCCGCGGGGAGCCTGGCGGGCCGGCAGAAGGGGATCATCACCAGGGCGAGGATGAACAGCCAGGCCGTGGTGCGGAACACCTCGTCGAAGGCGAGCGTCAGGCTGGCGCGCCCCACCACCCGCGCCACCTCGCCCTGGGCCATGGCCAGAGCGCGGGCGGGATCGGCGGTGGCGGTTCCAAACGTCGAGGCCAGCCGACCCGCAAAGGCCGCCGCCGGCCGGCCGGGCGCGGACATGGCCTCGCCCATGCGCTCGGCGTGGATGCGGGTCTGGTCGTAAAGCCAGACGTTGACCAGGGCGATGCCGATCGCCCCGCCGAGGTTGCGCATCAGGTTGAACAGCCCCGACGCGTAACGCAGCTCGACACCGGCGAAGAGGCCGAGCGCCAGCCCCACGCTCGGCACGATGCACAGCATGACCGAGGCGCCGCGCACCAGCTGCGGTCCCAGCAAGGCCCAGAACCCCCACTCCGGGGTGACATAGGACATCATCCACAGGCTGAGCGCGAAGGTCGGCAGGCCGACGGCGATGATCAGGCGCGGGTCCACCCGCTGGGACAGGCGCGCGGCGACCACGGTGCTGGCGATCTGGGCGATGCCGGTGACGAACACCGTCGTGCCGATCTGCAGGCTGTCGAAGCCGCGCACCCGGCCCAGATAGACCGGGATCAGGTAGTTGGAGGCGTAGACGCCGAAACCGATCACCAGGTTGAACAGGCAGGCGAAGGCGAAGGTCGGCTTGGCGAAGGGGCTCAGCCTCACGATGGGGCCGCCGGAGCGGAACGAGCGCTCCAGGAACAAGCCGAAGGCGATGACGGACGCCCAGGCGGCGAAGGCGATCTTGGGATCGTTGAACCAGTCGTTCTTCTGGCCTTCCTCAAGCACATATTCCAGGCCGCCAAGGAACACGGCCATGGACGCCAAGTGGGAGTAGTCGATGCGCTTCAGCATCGACAGGTCGGGCTTGTCGATGTGGCGCACCACCAGCAGCGACAGCGCCGTCACCGCGATCCCCGGCGCGATGTTGATGTAGAATATCCAGCGCCAGCCGAAGGCGTCGGTGATGAAGCCGCCCACCGTGGGCCCGAGCGTGGGCGCCAGCACCGACACCATGCCCAGGATCGCCGGGATCATCGCCCGGTCCCTGCCGGTGAACAGGGCGTAGCCGGTGGCGAACACCGTCGGCACCATGGCCCCGCCCACAAAGCCCTGGATGGCCCTAAAGGCGATCATCGACGGCAGGCTCCAGGCCAGGCCGCAGAGCGCGCTGGAGATCGTGAACAGCCCCGCCGACAGAGCGAACAGCACGCGCGTCGACAGGGCCTGCGCCAGGAAGGCGGAGAAGGGGATCATCACCAGCTCGGCCATCAGATAGGCCGTCTGCACCCAGCTGATCTCGTCGGGCCCCGCCGACAGCCCGGCCTGCACGTCGTTGAGCGAAGCGGCGACGATCTGGATGTCCAGCAGCGCCATGAACTGCCCGAAGGCCAGCACCCCGAAGATCAGGAACTTGCGCGCCTTGGGCAGGTCGGCGGGGGAGATCGGCGCATCCATCGTGCGGGCGGCGGGCATGGCGGCGGTCGTCCAGCGGCCCTTGCAGACATGGCCACGTTTGTATTATGAGCATCATATAACAGGAGGCGCAAGATGCGCTACGATGGCGAGCACAAGGGGCGCACCCGCGAACGGGTGCTGCAGGAAGCGGTGAAGGCCATCCGCGCCGAGGGGCCGAGCCGCATCGGCGTCGCCGGCGTGATGTCGCGCGCGGGCCTGACCCACGGCGGCTTCTACGCCCATTTCGAGTCCAAGGACGCGCTGGTGCTGGCGGCCATCGGCGAGATGTTCGCCGGCGCCCGCGGCATGTTCGAGCAGCGCACCGAGGGGCTGGAGCCCCGCGAGGCGCTGCGGACCTATGTGCGGTTCTACCTGTCGCGCGCCCACCGCGACGCCCGCAACACGGGCTGTCCCCTGCCGCTGCTGTCCAGCGACCTGCCGCGCATGACTGCGCCCGCACAGACGCGCTTCCAGGAGGGGGTGGCGCGGCTGACCGGCTGCCTGCAGGGCCTGCTGGAGCAGCTCGGCCGGCCGGATGCGGAGGCGCTGGCCAGTTCGGCCCTGGCGGAGATGATCGGCGCGCTGTCGCTGTCGCGGGCGGTGGCCGACCGGGACCAGTCGGACCTCATCCTGGCGCGTTCCCGCGCCGCGGTGCTGGCCCGGCTCGGCGTAGAGGAGACGATACCATGAGCATGGTGGACGAGATCGGGACGCATCTGAGCGGGCTGGACCAGCTGCGCGGCCTGCTGGCCGCCGGCCGGCGGCCAGGCATCGGCGAGACCCTGGGCTTCACCATCGTGCAGGTGGACGACGGCGTCGTCACCTTCGAAGGGACGCCCGACGAGCAAGTCTACAACCCCATCGGCACGGTGCACGGCGGCTATGCGGCGACCCTGCTGGATTCCGCCTGCGGCTGCGCGGTGCACACCAAGCTGGCGCCCGGCCAGGGCTATACGACGCTGGAGCTGAAGGTCGCCTACCATAAGGCCATGACCAGCAAGACCGGCGTGGTGCGCGCGGAGGGCCGGGTGGTCACCTTCGGCCGCAGGGCCGCCTTCGCCGAGGCCAAACTTACAGACGCCCAGGGGCGGCTCTACGCCTCCGCCACCTCCTCGCTGCTGGTCATCACGCCGTGACCGCGGCGAGCCTGGGCGCACGCCCGGCTATAGCCGATCCGGCGTCGCTCGCGCCGCCGAAGCGCAAGCCCCGGATCGCGCCGCGCACCCTGCTGGCGGTGGGCGTGGCCCTGGCGCTGCTCGGCGGGGGCGCGGCCTACATCGGCGCGGCGCGGCCGTCCGCCTCCACCGACGACGCCTATCTGCACGCCGACAGCACCACCGTGGCCCCCAAGGTGCGCGGCCTGATCTCCGCCATCCTGGCGCGCGACAACCAGGCGGTGCGCGCCGGCCAGCCGCTCGTGCGCATCGACCCTGAGGAGTTCGACGCCCGGGTGGCCTCGGCGAGCGCGGAGAGGCAGGACGCGGACGCCAAGCTCGCCGCCGCCCGCGCCGCCATCGCCAGCCTCGACGCGGAAGAGAGCCTGGCGGACGCCAATGTGGCCGCGTCGCGCACGACCATCGTGGCCAGCGACGCCCAGAACGTGCGCGCGAGCGCCGACCGCACCCGCTACGAGCATCTCGTGGCCAGCGGCGCGGTGGCCCAGCGCGACGCCGACCTCTATCGCGCCGGCGCCCTGGCCGCCCAGTCCGACGCGGACCACAGCCGGGCCGAGCTCCTGGTCAGCCGGGTCCAGGCCACCGTGGTGCGCGCCCGCAGACCCGGCCTGGACGCCGCCCTGGCCGAGGCGCAGGCGGGCGTCGCCCGGGCGCAGGCGGCCCTGGACCTCGCCCGCCAGGACCTGCAGCACGCCTTGATCCGCGCCCCCGTCGACGGCGTGGTCGGCGATCGCCAGGCCCAGATCGGCGACTACGTCCAGCCCGGCACGCGGCTGCTGACCCTGGTCTCCACGGCCTCCCTGTACGTCACCGCCAACTTCAAGGAGACCCAGACCGCGCGCATGCTTGCGGGCCAGCCCGCCACGGTCGATGTCGACGCCCTGCCCGGCCATCCGCTGCACGGGCGGGTGGAGAGTTTCGCGCCGGGGTCGGGGTCGGAGTTCTCGCTGCTGCCCTACGAGCCCGGCACCGGAAACTTCACCAAGATCGTCCAGCGGGTGCCGGTGCGCATCCGCCTCGATCCCGGCCAGCCGGCCCTCGCCCGCCTGCGCCCCGGCCTCTCCGTCACCGCCCGCGTCGATCTGGCGGACGGCTCTCCGGCCGGTCGCTGAGGATCAAACGCGCCGCATGCTCGTGATCGGGACGGGCGGCTTCAGCCACTGGCCGCGCTGGTCGGCGAACTGGGAGGCGCCGTTGGTCGGCAGCGCCAGGATCCTGTGGACCACGCCCAGACCCTGGACCACCTGGCCGAAGGCGGCGAAGCCCAGATTGTCGCCCTTGGCGCCCGGGTGGGCGTCCAGATAGGGCTCCGGGCTCGCGCAGATGAAGAAGTTGTCCGTGGCCGAGCCGGGGTCGAAACGGCCGAGCGAAATCGTGCCGGTCAGATGGCGCAGGCCGGTCGTCGTCGTGCTCTCGTGGGCGATCGGCGGGAAGGGATGGACCCTCGCCCCCGGCGCGCCGACGATGGTGCCTTGCCTGGGCGCTCCGGGGGTGCGCGCGGCGCGATAGAAGGAGCCGTCGTCATACTTGCGCGCATCGACGTAGCGCAGGAAGTTGGCGCAGGTGAGCGGCGCCTTGCGATCCTCCAGCTCCACCACGATGGTCCCGCGACCGGTCACGATGGCCACGCGCGGCTTCAACGCCGCCGCGAGCGCGGAGGGCGCGGTCAGGAGCAGTGCGGCGGCGCCGCCGATCAGGCCAAGACGCTCCCGTTGCAGACGATCCACCATCCGACCGGCTCCCCATCCTCGGCCCGCGTGAGCGCCCCGGATTAGGCGCATCCCCGCGAACATGCCAGACGGGCGGCCACGCGATCGGGTGCTGGAAGCCGCCATGTCCATGTCGAACGACGACCAGATCGAACGCTGGAACACCGTCACCGGCCAGACCTGGGCCGAGCTGCAGGCCGAGATCGACGCGCTCATCCAACCTCTGGGCCTGGAGGCGATCGACGCCCTGGCCCCGTCGCCGGGCGAGCACGTCCTGGATATCGGCTGCGGCTGCGGGCAGAGCAGCCTTGATCTCGCCGAGCGGGTCGGCGCGCAGGGCCAGGTCACCGGCGTCGACGTCTCGACCCCCATGCTCGAGGTCGCACGCGGCCGATCCTCCGCCGGCGTGCATCGCCCCGTCGCCTTCCGCCGGATCGACGCCCAGACCGACAGCCTGGGGGAGGCGGGCTTCGACGCCGCCTACAGCCGTTTCGGCGTCATGTTCTTCAGCGACCCGGACGCGGCCTTCGCCAATATCGCGAGGGCGTTGAAGCCTGGAGGACGGCTGGCCTTCGTGTGCTGGCGCGCCTTCGCCGAGAACCTCTGGATGCGCGAGCCGTGGGACGCCGCCCTGCCCGTCCTGCCGCCGCAGGCCCCGGCCGATCCCACGGCGCCCGGTCCCTTCGCCTTCGCCGACGCCGATCGGGTGCGCGCCATCCTGGCCGCAGCCGGCTTCGCCGCCGTGGACATCCGGCCGTACGACCTGGCGATCGGCGGAGCGGCCATCGACGACACCTTGAGGCTCGCGCTTCGGGTCGGCCCGCTCGCCTCCGCCCTGCGCGAGGCGCCTGAGCGCCGCGATGCGGTCGCCGCCGCGGTGAAGGCGCGCCTGGCGCTCCGTCTTACCGCCGACGGGGTCAGGATGCCCGCAGCCGTCTGGATCGTCACCGCGCTGCGACCTTAGCGACCGTTTGGGAACGACCTCTTCGGGGCGGGTGCTTCGAGACGCGAGCAGGCTCGCTCCTCAGCATGACGAAGGTTGGCGACCGCCTCCCTCGTCATCCTGAGGAGCCTCCGCAGGAGGCGTCTCAAAGGATGTATTCCATTTGCCGCTTGTTTTTGGCGACGTCTCAGCCCGGCGAGATCATCTTCTCCGGCCGCACCAGCGCGTCGAACTCCGCGTCGGTGACATAGCCGCCGCCGACCGCCTCCTCCCGCAGGGTGGTGCCGCATCTGTGGGCGGTCTTGGCGATCTTGGCGGCGTTGTCGTAGCCGATCTTGGGGGCCAGCGCGGTCACCAGCATCAGGCTTCGCTCCAGCGCCGCCTTGATGTTGTCGGTGCGCGCCTCGATCCCCGCCACGCAGTTGTCAGCGAAGCTGACCGCTGCATCCGCCAGCAGGCGCACCGACTGCAGGAAGCTGTAGGCCATTACCGGGTTGAACACGTTCAGCTCGAAATGGCCCGATGCGCCGGCCACAGTCAGGGTGGTCTCGTTGCCGAACACCCGGGTGCAGACCATGGTCAGGGCCTCGCACTGG
>CAXTEX010000023.1:0-25756 GCA_964243445.1 uncultured Caulobacteraceae bacterium
CCACACCCAGATCGCCGAGGCCCGGGTCTCCTACGGCGGCAAGGGCCAGGTCACCCAGGTGCAGCGCACGCCGGCGATCCAGGCGCTGGCGGCGCAGTATTCGCCGTTCTGAGGCGCAGGTCGCCGCTCCCGCATAGGGAGCGGCGGAAGCGGACGCCTAGTAGCCGCGGGCGGCGGCGCGCTGGGCGCGGATCTGGCGCTTGTGGACGACCGCGAGATGGTGTCCGACCGCACAGCCGGCGGCGGCGCCCAAGAACGGATGGTGGCCAGCGTAGTGGCCGGCGACGCCGCCGACGACCGCGCCTGTGAGGCAGCCCGCGCTGGCCGCGCCGGCGGTGGAGGTCAGGGCGGCGGCAGCCGCGAGACCGACGATGGTGCGCTTGATCATGTTCTCAGCCCTCTTGTTCGTCAGCGTCCGAGCTTCACGCCCGTCGCCTGACCCCGTGATGAACGTCAGCCCTGGTCCGTGCCGGCGGCTTGGGACGCGGCGGCGGGCAGGTGCTGGGCGAGTTGCTGGAGAAACTGGCCGACCGGCAGGCCGCTCGAGCTCGCCATCTGCTGCACCTGCTCGCTGCCGAGCGCGTCGTGAATCTGTTGCGGATTGATCGGCAGGTTGGGATTGTTGCTGAGCCAGGAGGAGACGTGCTCCCCCAGGCCGTTGGCCGCCAAAGCCTCGAGCATCCCGGCCATGCCGCCGCCGGCCGGAGCCTGACCGGCCCCGCCCTGACCGGTCCCGCCCTGGGCGGCCTGGCCGCCCATGAAGGAGCTCAGCATGCCGCCCGCGCCGCCGCCCTGGCTGAGCAGGGAGCTGACGATGTTCATGGAGCCCTGGCCGCCCTCACCCTGGCCGCCTTCGCCCTGGCCCTGGTCGCCTGCACCTTGGCCGCCGAGCATGCCGGCAAGATTGTCAAACAGACCCATGGCGTCGGCTCCTCAGGCGCTCGGCTTGCAGCCGCAGTTCGGGCCTTAACGCAAAAGTCCGGCCGCATCCAGCGCGCCTAGGACCTGACGCCAGGGAACATCCGTCACGAGCCAAGCTTAATCCTCGTCAAGGGATGAACCTGGGAGCGAGACGATGAACATTTTCGGCGCCATCATGGACAAGATCTTCCACCATCCGGCGGCGCAAGCCGCTGCAGCGCCGACGGCTGCGCCTCAGGCCGCAGCCGCACCGGCTACGGCGGCTGCGCCGGTCGCGAGCGCTCCTGCGCCCGTCGATGTCGAAGCCGTGCTGAGCCAGATGGCGCAGGAGAAGGGCGGCGGCGGTAACTACGACAGCTCCATCGTCGACCTGCTGAAGCTGCTCGACCTCGACTCCAGCCTGGACGCCCGCAAGCAACTCGCCGGGGAGCTGAACGTGCATGTCGCCGCCGACGGCACGGCGGAGGAGAACATCGCCCTGCACACGGCGGTCATGCAGAAGCTCGCCGAGAACGGCGGCAAGGCGCCTGCAGGCCTGTCGTAGGCTCGTCGCCGGACCGGGAAGCGTCTGCGCTTCCCGGTCAGAGTTCGGTGGGATCAGGCGGGAATGACGCCGCGGTCGGCCAGCAAGGTCTTCAGCTCGCCGGCCTGGAACATCTCGCGCACGATGTCGGACCCGCCCACGAACTCGCCCTTGACGTAGAGCTGCGGAATGGTCGGCCAGTCGCTGTAGGTCTTCACGCCCTGGCGCAGGCCGTCGTCCTGCAGCACGTCCACGCCGACGAAGTCGACCCCGATGTGGTCCAGGATCTGGACGACGAGGGAGGAGAAGCCGCACTTAGGCTGGTCCGGCACGCCCTTCATGAACAGCACCACCGAATGTTCGGCCAGGGTCTTGGCGATAAAGCCGTCCACCGATGTGGAGGCGGCGGAATCTACGACGGTGTCGGTCATGGCGGCCAGAGCCTCCGAAAGCCTGCGGCAGGTCAAGAGCTAAGCTCAGGCCTCGCCCATATCAAGCCGCTCGTTCGACCGCGTCAGGCCGCGCCGCGACGGGCGACGGCGGAAAAGCGCGCGATCTCGATCTGGGCCGCGGCGCCGGCGGGCAGCTCCCGCTCCACCGCCTGGGCGAGACCCTCCAGCATGGCCGGATCGTCCGCCTCCACCAGGATGCTCGCCAACCCCGGTTCGGTGAGGGCGTAGGCCAGGGTGATCTGCTCGCCCGCCCAGCCAGGCGTCTGGTTGAGGAAACCGTAGACCTCCTCCGGTTCAGGCGCTGTCGGTGCGCGGCGCAGCAGGCGCGAGAGACCGCGGACGATCGGCGCGATCCGCGCTTCCGACGCCACATGAGGGCCGTATCCCAGCACGGTCATGCCCCGCTGGGCGGCCGCCTTGAGCAGGTTGCGCTCCGGCCAGCCGGAGGCGACGTTGTAGCGGATCGCCATGACGTCGAAATCGAAGCCGCGGACCAGGGCCTCCGCAGCCTCGCCCTCCGCCGCGAAGCCGACTCGGGTGGCCAGGCGCTCGGCGCGCAGGGCCTGCAGTTCGCCCGCCCGCACCCCGGTCACGATCGTCGCTGCGGGCTGCTCGATGACGGCGGCGTCCAGATAGGTCGCCCCGCTCGCCGCCAGGGCGGCGCGCGCCTGTTGCGGGAAGGCCGGTCCTTCCGGGTCCAGGCGCAACATGATGATCAGCACCCGCCTGCCCAGGGCCGCCACCGCGCTCCGCAGGGCCTGCGCCGCGCCGTCGTCGCCCGCGGCGAAGCTGAAGCTGTTCACGCCGCATTCCAGGGCCGTGCAGACCAGCTGGTCGGTCTGCGCCGGCGTCTCGCCCGGCCGCAGCGAGAGGGTGATGGCCGAGCTGGACAGCCCGTGGCTGGTGAAGGGACGGTAGCGCACGCCTCAGCCCTCTCGCACGGCCGTCTCGAGCGCCAGGGCGTGCAGCTCGCCGCCCATGCGTCCCTTCAAGGCGGCGTAGACCAGCTGATGCTGACGGACCCGCGACAGGCCCTTGAAGGCGTCGCTGAGGATGCGGGCGCGATAGTGATCGCCGTCGCCGGCCAGATCGTCGATCTGCAGCTCCGCGTCGGGAAAGGCCGCCCGCAGGCTGGCCTCCAGGTCACTCGGCGACATCGGCATGGTTCGTCCCGGCGAAAGGGCCGGATGCGCGATCCGGCCGTCGAACTGTAACCGCCAGCCTTGACCCGGCGGTTAATGGTGAAGCGGCTCGCCGCACCTATATCGCTAGCACAGCCAGGAGACGACGACATGGCGCCCGACGGATCAGCCCCCCCGCACCCCCATCGCTCGGCCTCGGGCTTCGACCTGACCCCGCCCGACGCGGAGGAGCGGCGCACGCTGGAAGCCTCGCTGAACGCCGAGGAGCGCCGCGTGCTGTTGAAGCACGGGACCGAGGCGCCCTTCTGCGGCGGCCTGTTGAACAACAAGGTCGCCGGCGCCTACTGCTGCAGGCTCTGCGGCCTGCCGCTGTTCCGGGCGGAGGCCAAGTTCGAGAGCGGCACGGGGTGGCCGTCCTTCACCACGCCCTACGACGAGGCGCACGTCGCCGGCATCGTGGACCGCAGCTTCGGCATGACCCGTACCGAAAGCCGTTGCGCGCGCTGCGACAGCCACCAGGGACACGTCTTCCCCGACGGGCCGCGCCCCACGGGCCTGCGCTACTGCATCAACTCCGTCTCGCTGGAGTTCGTGGCCGAGGACCAGCCGTTCCGCGACCCCCTGCATCGGGGCGAAGCGCAGCTGAAGGCCGAAACGGGGAGCTAGATCGCACCCCACCGCACACGGTGCGCCTCAGGACGCCGGGGCGCGCTTCCGCTCCCGCGTCCACGCCGCCTCCACCGCCGCGCCAAGGTCCCCGGGCATGGCGCGGCGCACTAGCGAGACGCCCTGCAGCGCCAATCTGGGGCCGCCGAACAGCCGTCCCCGCCAGGCGTAGCCCAGCCGGTAGAGCGACTTGTCGGTATGCATGTCGCCATCCTGCACATAGGTGGCGACGACGCCGACCGGGATCGTCCCCTCCCCGTCCGGGCCGGCCCCGCCCTTGCGCAGCCTCGCAACCTCGGTCCGGAGCCCACCCTGGATCCAGCCGAGGTCGATCTGAGGGCTGGCGGCGGTGACCTCCATCTCATGGTCCAACACCGCATGCGGAAAGACGTAGCGCTCATCCTGTATGGCCTGGGCCGGGTCCAGCGGCCTGAACGCCAGCCGCGCGCCGTCCGCCTGCATCTCCGCGCTGACCACGAAGGCCGAGCGCCCGCTCGCCTCCCGCTCGGCCGCCGCCTCGTGGCTGGCGTCGCGGACCCGCTGGCGATGGCTGTCCCAGAAATTCAGCCCGGCGATCAGCACGGCCAGCACGCCGACCAGTTCGCTGAGCGTGATCCAGAGTCGGAACCGCCGTTTGGCCGCCGCCGGCTTGTCGGTCATGGGCGACGCAGGCCTCAGTTCGGGCGGTTGAGGCCGATGATCTCGATCCAGTAGCCGTCCGGATCCTTGATGAAGGCGATGTCCTTCATGCCGCCTTCGCCCAGCCGCTTCTGGTAGGCGACGCCCAGCGTATCGAAGCGGGCGCAGGCGGCGTGCACGTCGGGAACGGCCACGCACAGATGGCCGAAGCCGCGCGGCTCGCTGTTGCCGCTGTGATAGCTGAAGCCCGCATCCTCCTCGGTGCCATGGTTGTGCGTCAGCTCCAGCACGCCCCTGAGCCTCGCCATCCAGTCGCGCCGCTCCCGGGCGTCCGACGGGGCGCGGGCGGCCTCCTCGGGGTCGAGGATGAGGAAGTAGAGGCTGAACTTGGCGTCGGCGAAATGGCGGTCGGCAATCATCGAGAACCCCAGGATGCGCGTGTAGAAGTCGAGCGAGGGCTTGGCGTCCTTGATCCGCAGCATGGTGTGGTTGAACACGAACCCTGCGGTGGGTGCGTCGTTGGCGGCGGCGTCGGTCATGATGTCGTGGCTCCGGGAGGATCAGGCGCCGATCGCCAGGCGGACCTGGGCGGCGATGGCGGCGAAGATGCGCCCGGCGGGACCGCCGGGGGCGGAGTCGGCGAGGGGATGGCCCGCGTCGCAGGCCTCCCGCAGAGCGATGTCGATGGGCACTTCGCCCAGGAAGGGAACCTTCAGCTCGCCGGCCACGGCCTGGGCGCCGCCGCGGCCGAAGATGGGGATCGGCGCGCCCGTGGACGGGTCGGGGAAGTAGGCCATGTTCTCCACCACGCCGAGCAGCGGCACGCCGGTCTTGCGGAACATGCCGGCGCCTCGGCGTACGTCGATCAGGGCGACCTCCTGGGGCGTTGAGACGATCACCGCTCCATCGACCCGCACCTTCTGCGCCAGGGTCAGCTGGATGTCGCCGGTGCCCGGCGGCATGTCGATGACCAGCACGTCCAGCTCTTCGCCCGGGCCGCCCCAGCGGACGTCGGTGACGAACTGGGTCAGGGCCGAGGACGCCATCGGCCCCCGCCAGATCATCGGCGAGCCCTCCTCCACGATGAAGCCGATGGAGACGACCTTCAGGCCATAGGCGGTCAGCGGGATCAGCTTCTTGTCAGCATCGACCTTCGGCTCGCCGCGCAGGCCCAGCATGCGCGGCACGGACGGGCCATAGATGTCGGCGTCCATCAGGCCGACCTTCAGTCCGGCGCGCGCCAGGGCGACCGCCAGATTGACCGCGATGGTGGATTTGCCGACGCCGCCCTTGCCCGACGCGACGGCGACGACCCGGCGGACGAAGGGGATCGGCTGCGGCTGAGGCGCCGGCTTGGGCGTCGGCGCGCCTGGGACGGCATCGGCCCCGGGCGCGACGCGGCGCGGCTGAACCTCGAAGCGGCCCGGCTCGGCGCCTTCCGCGGTCAGCACCACCTGGGCGCGCAGCACCCCCGGGATCGAGCGGAGCGCGGCCTCGGCGTCCTGTCGCACCCCTGCGTAACGCTCCACCTGGCCTGCCGGCGCCTCGAGCATGAAGCCAACGCGGCCCGGCCCGATCGCCAGCCCTTGGACCAGGCCCGCAGCCACCAGGCCGAGACCGCTGGTCGGGTCGCGCACGCCTTCCAGCGCAGCCAGCACAGCGGCGCGGTCCGGCGGCTTGGGAGCGCCGTTGGTCGCCGGGGCGGCCGCCGTCGGCGGGCTGAGGTCTGGGGGCATGTCTTGCACTGGGCTCGGGGCCGCTTCATATCCCGGCGGCCGCCCCGCATTGCAAGTCCGGGCGCTCGCTGTTCCCGTCAGCCCACGCGCCCGCTCCAGGAAAGACGTCCTTCGGCCCATGCCCTGGAACGACACTCGCAAGCCCGCCGCCAAGCCTGGTCCCTGGGATGCGCCGGCGCAGGGCGACGCCGGCGACCAGACCGGCGAGCCCGCATCTGGGAAGGCTCGGCGACCACGTCAGGGCGCGGGCGGGCCGCCGTCGCGCGACGGTCCCGGCCCGCTTACGCCATGGGGCCGCGAGGCTCCGACGACAAAGCGGCCGGAGGCGCGCCACACGCCGCCCAGGGACAAGACCGAGCCCTCCGCCCCGCCGCAGCGCGGGCCTCATCTGGACGAACTGGGCCGACAGCTCCGCGCTCGCCTCGCCCAGGCGGCCCTGCATCCTTCCGGACGCGGCGTGCGGAGGAGCGTGCTGGCCGGCGGCGCCGGGGCGGTGGCGCTCGCCTGGGCGCTCAGCGGCGTCTATCTCGTCCCAGCCGGCGAACAGGCTGTGGTGACCCGGTTCGGCCAGGTCGTCGGCGAGGCCGGGCCAGGGCTGCAGTATCACCTTCCCGCTCCGATCGAGGTGGTGCGGCGGCTGCCGGTCGGCGTGACGAACCGGCTGGACCTCGGATCCGGCGCAGATGACGCGGCCAGCCAGATGCTGACGAGCGAAGGCGATCTGGCCGATGTGGCCTTCACCGTGCAGTGGCGCATCGCCGACCCGCAACGATACCTGGTCGGCCTGGCCGATCCGGACGCCTCCCTGCGCAGCGCGAGCGAGGACGCCATGCGCGAAGCCGTCCGTCGCACTCCGCTCGCAGACCTGCTGTCCACCGGCCATGGCGAAGCCGGCGTGCGGGCCGCAGCCCTCCTCCAGGCCGCTCTGGATCGCGACCGCGCCGGCGTCCAGGTGGTCGGCGTGTCGCTTCGCGACGTGCAGCCGCCTGACGCCGCCCAGGCGGGCTTCCATGACGTCGCCGCCGCGGCAGAAGAGGCCCGGACGGCGCTCCGCGACGCTACGGCCTACCGCGCCCGGGTGGTGGCGGAGGCGCACGCCGACGCGGCCAAAACCGTGCAGACCTCCCAGGGGTACCGCGACCAGGAGGTGAGCGAGGCCAAAGGGGAGGCCACCCGCTTCGCCCTGGTGGACGCCCAGTACCGCAAGGCTCCCCAGGCCACCCGGGACCGGCTCTATACCGAGACCATGGAACGCGTTCTGCACAACGCCAACAAGATCATCGTCCAGACGCCCAAAGGCGCCTCAGCCTCGATCGTGCTTCCGGCCGAGGCGTTCCGGCCGCGAATGACGGGCGCAGGACAGTCGCCGGGCGCCCCTCCCGCCGCATCGGCCGGCCCAGCTTCGCCTCAGGCGAGCCCGGGGCAGGACGGCGGCGGCTCGGCCGCGCCCCAGGCCCCCGCTGCGGCCGCCAGTGGAACGACGCTGTGAAGCATCAGACCTTAGTCGGGCTTTGCTTGGCGGGGGCGGTGGGGCTCTTAGCCGGCGCGGCGTCCCTCTACACCGTCGGCCAGACCCAGCAGGCGGTCGTGCTTCGCTTCGGCGCGCCCGAGAAGGTGGTCAACGCCGGCGGCGCGAGCGGCGGGCCGGGTCTCTACGCCAAGTGGCCCCTGGTCGAGCGCGTCGTCGCCTTCGATCGCCGAGTGCTGAACCTGCAGGCCGATCCGGTGGAGATGACGACGGCGGACGGCGCGCCGCGGGCGGTGAACGCCACCCTGTCCTACCGCATCATCGACCCTCTGCAGGCCTATCTGAGTTCGGGCGCACCGCCGCAGGATGTCGGGCGGCTACAGCAGCTCCTGGACGCCAGCGTGACGAGTACGCTCAGGTCCGCTCGACAGCGCGACGGGGCGGACGATGGGAAGGCGCGCCTGACGCAGGCCGCGTTGATCGCCGTGCGCCGCGCCGCCGTCGACGCCCGGCTGGGCGTGCAGATCACCGACCTGCGCCTGGTGGACGCCCTTCCGCCGCCGTCCGCCATCCAGGCCTTGAGCCATCGGATGCAGGAGGCCGAACGCGGACAGGCCTCGCAGGTCAGGGTGCAGGGCGAGGCGAGGAAACGCGATCTGATGGCGCAGGCCGACCGTGAAGCGCTGGACATCCGCGGCGACGGCGACCGGCAGGCGTTGGAGGTCCGGGGCGACGGCGACGCCCAGCGCGTGGCCATCCTGGGCTCGGCTTACGGCGCGGATCCCGACTTCGCGCGCTTCTTCCGCCGGCTGGAGGCCTACGACCAGGCGCTCAATCCGGAAAACACCACCCTGGTGCTCTCGCCGGACAACGCCTTCCTCGACCTGTTCGGTCACGGCCCGACCGGCGAGCCGCGCCCGCAATGACGGATTGCGCGACCTGCGACCCGCTGGCTGCGGCTCAGGGGTTCTTCACGCAGTCGTAGACGGAACGGTCTCCGTCGGCGTGGCTCCATTGCGCCGACCGGCCGAAGCGGGCGCAATGGCCGATGGCCAGCGGCAGGGCGTCCAGCCGGCCGCCCAGGATGCTGACATGGTCGCCATCGCCCTGAACCCGCCGGGGCGCTCCATCCGTCGGCCCTGACGTGTCCGCGCATCCCGCCACCAGGGCTGCAGCCGCCAGCAAGACCACCCAGCGCATTACGTCTCTCCGTCCCGCTGCAACAAGGGCTCACGGGCTTGGCAGTTCCCCACTTGTGGCCGTGGCGAGCGCCGCATAACGATTGGCCATGAGTTTCGGACCTCGACCCGCCATGCGCCCCCTGCCCCTGGCGCTCGTCCTCATCGCGGCCGCCGCGCCGGTTTTTGCTGCGTCGGGGCCGCCGCCGACGCCCATCGACCCGGCGCGGCTGTCGGAGCATGTGCGCATGCTCTCGTCGGACGAGTTCCAGGGCCGGGGCCCCGCCACGCCCGGCGAAGCTAAGTCCATCGACTACATCGCCCGCCAGTTCGCCGCCGCCGGCGTCCAGCCGGGCGGCGAGAACGGCGGCTGGTACCAGGACGTGCCGCTCGCCCGTTTCGCGGTCAGCGGGCCGGTGAAGATGAGCCTCGACGCTGGGGGGCAGACGGAGATCCTCGCCCAAGGCGATCAGGCGGTGGTGCAGACCCTGGTGCCTGTGGACCGCGTCAAGGTGGAACGGGCTCCGCTGGTGTTTGTCGGTTACGGCGTCAGCTCCGAACTGTGCAAGTGGGACGACTTCAAGGGCGTGGACCTGCACGGCAAGATCGCCGTGGTGCTGATCAACGATCCCGACTTCGAAGCGCCTAAGCTGAACAAGAGCCCTGGCTGTTTCGGGGGCCGCGCCGAGACCTATTACGGCCGTTGGACCTACAAGTACGAAGAGGCGGCGCGGCAGGGAGCGCTGGGCATGCTGATCGTGCACGAGACCGCGCCCGCCGCCTATGGCTGGGCGACGGTGAAGAACTCCAACGCCATCCCACAGTTCGATATCGTCCGGTCGGACCCGGGCAAGGCGCACCCGCTGGTGCAGGGCTGGATCCAGCGTGACGAGGCCGTGGCGATGTTCAGCAAGGCCGGGCTGGACTTCGATGCGGAGAAGCGGGCCGCCCAGAGCCCCGACTTCCACCCGGTGGCGCTGAAGGGTGTGAGCTTCTCGGCCGACTACGCCGTCGAGCATAGCCGCATCGTCAGCCACAACGTGGTGGGGCGGTGGGTCGGCAAGACGCGGCCTGACGAGACGGTGATCTACAGCGCCCACTGGGATCACCTGGGCATCGGCCCGCCGGACGCCCGCGGCGACACGATCTTCAACGGCGCAGTGGACAACGCCACGGGCGTCGCCGCCCTGATCGAACTGGCGCGGGTCTACGCCGCGGCGCCGCGCACGGATCGCTCGGTGCTGTTCCTGGCGGTCACCGGCGAGGAGAAGGGGCTGCTGGGATCGGAGTATTACGCCACCCACCCGCTCTACCCCATAGCCACGACCGTCGCGGCGCTGAACATGGACGCCCTGGCGCCTGACGGTCCGGCCCGCGACGTCTCGACGTCGGGCAACGGCCAGGAGGATCTGGAGGACCGGCTGGCGAAAGCCGCCAAGCGCGAGGGGCGCTACTTCTCCCCTGACCTGGAGCCGGAGAAGGGTCATTTCTTCCGCTCCGACCACTTCTCCTTCGCCCGCGTGGGCGTGCCCGGCCTGTCGATGGAGTCCGGCGAGGACCTGTATACGGGGGGCAAGGCCGCCGGGGCGGCCTTCCGGGCCGACTATGTCGCCCACCGCTACCATCAGCAGGGCGACGAATGGAGCGCGGGGTGGGACCTGCGCGGCGAGGCGATCGACGTCGGCCTGCTCTACAGTTTCGGGCGCGAACTGGCCGACTCCGACGTTTGGCCCCAGTGGAAGGCCGGCGCACAGTTCAAGGCGCAGCGCGACCTGACGGCGGCTGCGCGTCACTGAGGGGCTGAGGCGTCGTTGACGGGCCTGCGCCCGGCTTGGCCTTCATGCCCCACTGCGCGCCGATCACCGCACCCTTGACCAGCGGCAGCAGGACCAGGGTCATGACTGCGATCAGCGGCAGGGTGGTCGCGAGCACCAGGGCGATCGGTCCCTTCCAGATGAAGGGGAAGACCAGCATGGGGCCGATCACCAGGTGGCCCACCAGGAGAATGGTGAAGTAGGGGCCAGCGTCGTCGGCGCGGTATCGGCCGTTGTCGTGGCCGCAGACGGGACAGGTCTCCTGCACCTTCAGATAGCCGCGAAACAGAGCGCCGCGGTCGCACTGGGGGCATCGACGATGCAGCCCGCGCCACAGGCCGCTCAGGACGAGGTTGGAGGCGCGAGGGGCGGCGTCGGGCATGGACGGGAGATGACCTTCCCGGCGGCGGCCTGCAACCTCGACAGGCTTTCACGCCCGATCAGGCGCCGCTAGAAGGACATCGATGATCGAAATCCTGGAACTCGACGGACCGTCAGCGCCGCGCGCAGGCTCCGACCGGGCCGCGCAGGTGCTGGAAGCGGGGGGGGTCGTCGTCTTTCCCGACCGGCCCTTCGTCCTGCGCCAGGATGAGCAGGCGTTGCTCGATCCCGCCGTGCTGGCGCCCAAGTCCAAGAACGTCAGCCTGGATCCAGACACAGGCCGCCTCGGCGGCGCCCAGGTGGATGACGCACGCCGGCTCGCGCTCACCGGTATGATCGGGCGTTTCGCCCAGACCGCCGACGCCTTGCTGGCCGAACTAACGCCGCATTACGGGCCCGCGCTCCAGCGCCGGCGGACGAGCTTTCGACCCGGCGCCATCGCCGAGCGGGCGCTGAGCCGACGCAAGGACGATCGCCTGCTGCACGTGGACGCCTTCCCGTCCAATCCCGTCCAGGGCCGCCGCATCCTGCGGGTGTTCGCCAACATCCACCCCGCCGGCAGACCACGCGCCTGGGACCTGGGCGAAGAGACCTTCGAGCAGATCGCGACCCGCTATCGCACCCGGCTGACGGCTCGCGGTCGTCTGGCTGGGGTGAAAGCGGCGCTCGGCGTGACCCGAGCGCGCCAGTCGGCCTATGATCAGATGATGCTGCAGCTTCATGACGCGGCCAAGCTCGATGACGCTTTCCAGCGCTCTGCGTCGAAGAGGCGACAGGAGTTTCCGGCCCGCAGCCTGTGGGTCGTCTACACCGACGCCGTCCTGCACGCGGCTTTGTCGGGTCAGCACGCCCTGGAACAGACTTACCTGCTGCCGGTGGCGGGGATGCGGGACGAAGCCGCGTCTCCCCTGCGCATTCTGGAGCGAATGACCGGTCGTTCGCTGGCCTGAGAGGCCCGGCTGTCTGAGAGGCCCGGCTTGCGGCGCGAAAAAGCCCCGGCGATGGTTCGCCGGGGCCGGATACTTAGCGGGATAGATCAGGCCGCCGGCTTCTTCGCGTGCCGATGCGACTTGGTATGGGCGCTGGCCACATGGCCGGTCTGGACGCAGCGGTCCTGGGTGCGGCTGGTGCAAGCAGGATAGTTGGACGGCGGCTGACCGTCCGGCGTGTTGCCGGCGACTTGGCCGGCGCCGGCGTCAGGAGCCCCGCCTGTCGCGGGCGGCGGAGCGCCGGCGCCGGTCGGCGCCGCGCCTTGGTCAGGCGTCGAAGGGCCGGCGGGCGGCGACGTGTTGGGCTGGCCCGGGCCAGCGTTGTTCTGCCCCTGAGGCGGCTGACCCGACTGATCGGTGCCTTGCGTAGGAGACGCGGTTGGGCCCTGGGTGGAGGGATCGCCACTCGGCGCAGGCTGGCCAGCGTCCTGGGCGTAGGCGTAAGCCGCACCGCTGCACATCAGGGTCACCGCGACTGCGGCCGTCATCAGACGCTTCATAAGCCTCTTCTCCTTGCTCAGCACGCCAAGACCGGCGCTGGCTTCAGCGGGGCTATTCCCCCAATCGAGCGACACAGAAACGCCGCATGGAGCAAATGGTTCAGCCAAGCTTCAAAGGAATGCGACAAAAACGCGATCGGACAGCTTTAAAGAAGCCAACGCAAACGAACGCCGCCGGACTTGAAGTCCGGCGGCGATGATAAGCTCAGAGTAACTGTAGACGAACGTCTTACTGGGCGTTGTTGCCAGCTTCGTTGGCGCTGTGCGACGCGGCGCTATGCTTCACGTGCTTCTTCTTCGCCTTATGGGTCGTGTGGGTGGCGGTGGAGGTCGCGCCTTCGCCGGTGGTGTTCTGAGCGAAGGCCGGAGCGAAGGCCAGGGTAGCCACGGCAGTCGCCGCGAGGACAAGCTTCATCATTGGATAAACCTTTCTGATCCGGACCGCCCACGGACCGGTAGCCTTTAATGCCTGAGTCAGATGGCCGGCGCCCGCGGTTTGATCTTACAAAAATGCCAGGATCAGCCTGGCTTCGCTTGGGCGTGGGGCGCGTGGGTGATCTGCGACTTGGGCACGGACGCGCCGCCAGCCTTGGCGGTGGCCAGAACGGATGCGCAGTCGGCGTTGTGCGCCAGTCCCGGATCGATGAAGGGAAGGATCGCCAGCGGCGGGAAGATCACCGCACCCAGGGCGGCGCCCACGCCGGCCTGCACAATGGCCCCCATGGGCTTCACCCCGAAGGCCGGGCTGGTGAGATGGCCGCCGATGGTCAGGGGCGTGTTGAGGTGGAAGATGCGGAACTGCTTGGAACTGCCCTTGAAGGTCAGGTTCAAGGTCTCGTCGTTCAGGTTCACGTCGCCCGAGCCGTTGACGATCACCACGCCTGTGTCGAACACCACGCGTTGGGCTTGCAGCACGCCATTGTGCACGCGGAAGTCCGCCACCGCGCAACGGACGTCGGTCTGCTTCTGGTTCTTGCCCAGCAGCAGCGACAGGCCGTTGGCGGCGTTGATGCCCATCAGCTCCGCAAAGGCCTGACGGACGACGCCGCGCGGGATCACCGCGACGATCTCCCCGTCCGAGGTGGCCGCCGCCTTGTGCACGGTGTCGCCGTCGCCCGAGAGCCTGGCGCGCGCGTCGAGGGCGCCCTCCAACGGCGGAGGCGCGGAGGGGGCCTTGGGGTCCTTCGGTAGGAAGTTCTGCAGCTGGATGCCGCTTACCCTCAGATCAACGGCGTTGCGTTGAACGGCGTTGCGCGCGTTGATCGAAGCGCTGCCGGACAGCCGCCCCTGGGGGAACTGGAAGTCGATGGGGTTCAGGCTCAAGAGCCCGTGGTCGAGATGCACGCCCAGCGACACGGATCGCAGGGGCAGGTTGGGCACGGCCAGGACCGTTTCCGCCTTATAGGTCACGTCTGCATCCATGGCGCGGATACGCGAGGCGTCCAGCGGCGCATCCGGCAGGAGCCGTCGGTTGGCGGCGGGCTTGGCGGGCGTGAGCGCGAGCTTGGGCGCCGCCGGCGTGTTGCGCCCGGTCGCCCCAAACAGGGCGCCCAGGTCCTTGAAGTCGAGCCGATGGGACAGGAGCGAGGCGGTCACGTCGGGTCGGTTGCCCTGCGACATGTCGGCCTTCAGATCGCCGCCAAGGTCGCTGGAGCCGACCCGGCCGCTGAAGTGCTGAAACTCATAGACCTTCTCGTCGCGCACGAGATGGCCGGCGATGCGATAGGTCGGGGTGTTCGGCAAGGTGATGCCGGTGAGATAGTAGAGGTCGGCCAGATCGCGGCCGCTGAGCGAGACGTCGGCGTAGATCTGGCCCAGGTTGAAGGGATGGGGCACCTGACCCTTGGCCGTCACCTCGGTGTCGCCCGCGCGCACGTCGGCGTCAAAGGGATAGGCGACGTTGGGCTTGACGTTGAGCAGCGGCCCGCCGGTCACGTTCATGAAGAACGGCTTGCCGTTCAGAGACCCCTTGCCGCCCAGGCGGAAACCCTGCTTGCCGCCCCCGGTCTCCTGCTCGTGGGCGTTGACCGTTCCATTGAAGCTCAGCTTGCGCTGCAGACTGGTGATGGAAAGCTCGCCGTTGTTAATGACGAAGTTCTGGATCGCCGGCAGCTTGGCCGGCTTGCCGGGCTTCTTTCCGTCGCTGAAGTCCCAGTTGGCCTTGCCGCTCTTGTCCTGGAACATGGCGATCTGGGGATGATCGAGCTCCACCAGCGGCAGGACGACCTGGCCGGTCAGAAGCGGCAGCAGCTTCATCTTGACGGTGATGGTCTGGAAGTCGGCGAGGTCCTTCTTCGGCGCCCAGGCGGGCTCCCCGATCTGAAGGCCGCCCAGCATGACCGACGGCGTCCAGGTGAGCAGATGGACCTTCAGGTGCCCGACGATGCGAACCGGCCGATGCAGGCGCGCGGACAGCATCTTGGCGAGCGGGGGCCGGAACCAGTCCCAGTTGAACAGCATGAGGAAGATGACGAGCGCCAGGATCAGCGGCCCCAGAACGCCGCCGAGCCATCTGAGGACCAGGGGCGGACCCTTGCGGCGCCGATGGCCGCCGTCCTGCGGATCAACCGCCGCGGTCTCTGCGGCCGTGTCGGTTCGGGTCATGCTTAAGCTCCACCTAACGCCTCAACGCGCGAAGCCCGCCCCTGCGTTCCAAAGCGCCTGGCCTCGCGAGGAGGCGCAGCGACGCGCCGGCCTGATCCTCCGAGACGCCTTCTAGGGCGACGCGGCTTGCAAGAGTCAAGCTGACGCAAGGATGAACGTGACCGTCCGAAGGGGTTCAGTCGGCGCGCCCTAGAACGGCATGGTCATCGACCCGCCGATCCCCGGCGTCGCCTCAGCCTGACGGAGAGACCTTATGAAGACGATCCTCACGGGCGCCCTTGCCGCCCTCACCCTCGCCGGCGCCGCCGTCGCCACCGCGACGCCGGCCGCCGCCTACGGCTGGCACGGCGGCTATCGGGGAGGCTGGGGTCCGGGCGCGGCGATCGGCGCCGGTCTGGCCGGCCTGGTCGTCGGAGCGGCCATCGCCGACCATCCTCACTACGGCTACGGCTATGGTCCCGGCTACGGCTACGGCCCTGGTCCCTACTACGGCCCGGGCTACTACGGCGGATGCCGCAGCGTCGTGCGCTGGAACCCCTACTGGGGCGGATATCAGCGGGTGCGCGCCTGCTACTGAGCGCGCCTCGCCCGACCTTGCGACCGGCGGCGGGCGCGTCCTCCTGACCTGACGCCGACGCAGGCGAGACCCCCGCGGGATCATCCCGCGGGGGTCATCGTATGCGCGCCCGGTCAGGCCGCCTCCCCCACCCGCTCCAGGTTGCGGGCCCGGAGCCGCACGCCCGCCTCATCGTAGAGGAAGGGCGTCACGGCGAAGCGCACGCCCGTGACGACAGGCGTCGCCTCGTGCAGCAGACTGCAGCCGAACACCACCGCGCCGCCTGTAGGCGGCTTGTAAACGCGCGACCCGAACTCCGGAAAGCGCAGGGCGCCGCCTTCATAGTCTTCGGCGTTGAGGTTCACCGTGACGGCGAAGCGTCGATGGGCGGTGCCGGCGGTGGCGTCGTCCCGGTGGGGGCTGAAGAAGCCCTGGTCCGCGCTGTCGTAGCAGGTGACGATGTCGCGCTCGATCTCGGTCGCCCGCCAGCCCCAGGCGCGCTCGATCATGGGGAAGAGCCGCTCGATCAGCCGCCGCCTTACCTCGCCGCGCAGCGTCTCGTCCTCGATCCAGACGTCGCGCGGGCGCTTTGGGGGGGGTTGCACCCGCTGGCGGGTGCGGCCGTCCACCTCGATGGCGAAGCCGGACGGCTCGCCCCCGGTCCGGCGATAATAGCCGATCAGCGCCTGACAAAACTCGGGCTCGAACACCCGCGGGACGACGAGGACGGGGGCGAAGCCGGGCTCGGCCTGGCTCGCCTCGGCCATCGCGGCCTCCAGCCGGTCCAGCACGGCCCCGGTGGCCTCGATCGGCTCGGCCGCCATAACCCGCAGCATCGGATCGAGCAGGAAGACCGCCGGACGCAACTGTTCGCCCTGCACCAGCCCATAGAGGCGGCTCACCGCCAAGTCGTAGTCCTGGAAGTAGCGTAGACCCGGGGCGTTGTTGCGCGCCCCGCGCAGGGCGGCGTCGGCGGGATCGACGCTGACGCCGAAGAACAGGGCCTGGCGGTCATCGAACAGGGCGCGCCTCGCCAGCACCTCGGCATGGGCGCCCGCACAGGCCTCAACTCCCAGGCTGCCGAAGGCCATCAGCAGCACGAAGCGGCCGGCCACGACACCCAGGTTATAGGCCGATGTCTCATCGGTGGGCGCGATGAACAACGGAGCGGGATCGCCGAAATCAGGGATGCGGACCATCATGGTGTGACCTTGAGGCCACTCGGGTGAACACCGGCCTAACTGCCTTCCCTGTGAAGTCTTGCTCAGCTTCCGTTCAGGATTGCTCTCTAATAAGTGATGCTGCAGTTGCGTGGAGCGCCTGATTCATGGCTCAGCCAGAGTCCTTCCACAGCGCCCGTCTCATGGGCGCTTGGATCATCGACATGACCGACATGGACGCCGCCCATAGGGCCATCGCCCGATGCAAGGCGGAGCTTTCCGGAGCTCTGGAGGTGCGCCACACCCTGTGGGGCGTGCAGGTGCGCACCGACGATCAGGCCGCCGCTCAGTTGCTGGCCGACCGGTATGCGTCTTCGGCGGTCGCCCTCGCCGCCTGACCCGGCGTCCGTTCGCGGCTCGCATCGGGCGCTTGCACGACACGGGGGTCGCACCCAACTTCACCCCTCGGTTTCGTGGAGTGCTGGCGTGACGTCTCCCTTCAGCGGTCTAGAGGTGGAAGAAGCGGATCGGCCCAGGGCGGCCGGACTGGCTTTCGACCTGGATCGCGCCCTGTCCTCGATCGTCTCCCTGGAGGCTGAGGTCCCCCAGGACGCCTTCACCGCCGGCGTGCTCGGGACGGAGCGGATCGGCAACGGCGTGGTGCTGCGCGAAGACGGCGTGGTGCTGACCATCGGCTACCTCGTCACCGAAGCCGAGCAGGTGACGCTGACCACCGTGGACGGCCGGCGCATCGCGGGCCATGTGCTTGGCGTCGACGGCGCCAGCGGGTTCGGTCTCGTCATGGCGCTGGAGCCGCTCAACCTCCCCGCTCTGCCGCTGGGCGACTCCCGCACGCTGACCCCGTCGAGCCGTCTGGTCGTCGCCGGCGGCGGCGGAAGCGCCCACGCGGTGGAGGGCGTGCTGGTCACCCGCGAGCCCTTCGCCGGCTATTGGGAGTACCTGCTCGACGAAGCCCTGTTCACCACGCCGGCCCATCCGCATTGGAGCGGGGCGGCGGTCATCGGTCCGGAGGGCGACCTCGTGGGCCTCGGCTCGCTGCGGGTCGAGCAGCATGCGGCGCAAGGACGGGTGGCCGCCCTGAACATGAGCGTCCCGGCCGAACGGCTGACACCCATCTTCGACGATCTGCTCCGCGGACGCCCCAGCGGACCGGCTCGGCCCTGGCTCGGCGTCTTCTCCCAGGTCGTGGAGGAGAAGCTGGTGGTGCTCGGCGTCTCCCCCGGCGGGCCGGCGGCCAAGGCTGAACTGAAGCGCGGCGACATCGTGCTGGCGTTGAACGGCCAACCCGTGGGCGAACTGGCCGACTTCTACCGCGCCTTGTGGAACCTTGGACCGGCCGGCGTAGAGGTGAACCTCAGGCTGGCGCGGGAGGGCGACGTGTTCGACGTGCGCCTACGCTCCGCGGACCGCTCGGCGTTGCTGAAGAAGCGACGGCTGAACTGAAGAGCGTGCTTCGAGACAGGCTGCTCAGCAGCCTTCCTCAGCATGACGGGCTTTATGAGCCATCAACAACCGTCGTCATCCTGAGGAACCCTCGCAGAGGGCGTCTCGAAGGACGCAGGACCGTCCGCCTCCGCCGCGCTCGACGAACGGCCTCCGACCTCAGAGCTTGACGCGGTCCACCGTCTCCACCGACGGGCAGGCCCGGAGCGCCGCGGCGATGTTGGTCAGGTGCTTGGCCCCGGTCACGTCGATGTCGAGGTCCACGTCGAAGAAGTCGGCCTGGCGATGGTGCATGCGCATGTTGACGATGTTGCCGCCGGCCTCCCCGATCAGGGTGCAGGCCTGGCCCAGCACGCCCGGCGCATTCCTGACCGTGGCGCAGAGGCGCGCGCGGGACACGGTGTTCTGCTCGGCCTGGGGCGTCCAGTGCAGGTCGCGCCACACGTCGTCGCGGTCCTCGTACTCGGCGAGCCGGGGACAGTCGATGGTATGAACGGCCAACCCCTCGCCGGAAGACTGCAGGATGCCCACGATGCGGTCGCCTGGCACAGGGCTGCAGCAGTCGCTGAAGTGCAGCGAGACGCCCGGCGTCAGCCCGCCGCCACGCACATAGAGCCGGGCCGACCGACCGTCCTCGATGCGGGCCCGCACGGCGGCCGCCACCCGGTCGGTCTCGTCCAAGGCGGGGAAGATGCTGGCCAGTAGCTCGGTGGCCTGGATGCGGCCACGCCCGACCTGCTCGTACAACTCGTCCTCGCCGGGCTGGGCGAAACGGTCCAGCGCGGGGCGGAGCGAGACGCCGGCCCGGTCGCGGTCGGCCTTGGCGAAGACCTGGTCCACCGCCGCGCGACCCAGCCGCACGAACTCCTCCCGCTCGGTCAGGCGGATGTGGCGACGGATCGCGGAGCGCGCGCGCCCGGTCACCGTCAGCGAGCGCCAGTCGGGCGGCACGGCCGGCTTATGGCTGCGGACCACCTCCACCACGTCGCCGTTGCTGAGCGGCGTACGCAGCGGCCGGAGCTCCCCGTTGATCTTGGCCCCGACGGCGGTGTCGCCCACGTCGGTGTGGACGGCGTAGGCGAAGTCCAGCGGCATGGCCCCGACCGGCAGGCTGATCAGCTGGCCCTTGGGGGTGAAGACGAACACCTGGTCCAGATACATCTCGAGCTTGGCGTGCTCGACCAGCTCCTCCGCATCGCCGCCGTGATCCATCAGCTGGACCAGCTGGCGCAGGTTGATCAGCGGGTCGCGGCCGCCCTCGGCCCCCGATGCGAGCGGGTCGAAGCCGTAGTTCTGGCCCTTGTAGCGCCAGTGGGCGGCGACGCCCTCCTCGGCGATCCGGTCCATGGCCTCGGTGCGGATCTGCAGCTCGATGCGCAGGCCCTTCGCGCCGACCACGGTGGTGTGCAGGGAGCGGTAGTTGTTGCGCTTGGGCGTGGAGATGTAGTCCTTGAACCGCTCCGGCACGCAGGGCCAGGCCTTGTGGATCAGGCCGAGCGCGCGATAGCAGTCGTTCTCTTCGCCGACGATCACGCGGAAGGCGTAGATGTCGGACAGCTGCGAAAAGGCCACCGACTTGCGCTGCAGCTTGCGCCATATGGAATAGGCCGACTTCTGGCGCCCATGCACCCGTGCAGGGATGCCGGCGGCCTCCAGCTTGGCGGTCACCTCGCCCGACACCATGGCCACCGCGCCGCCCTGCTCGACCCGCAAGACGTCGAGCCTGCGCAGGATGGCGTCGCGGGCGGTCGGGTTCAGGTGCTTGAAACTGAGCTCCTCCAACTCCTGGCAGATGCGGTGCACGCCGATGGAGCGGGCCAGAGGCGCATAGATGTCCAGCGTCTCGCGGGCGATGCGCTCGCGCTTCTCCGGCTTGGCGATGTGGTGCAGCGTGCGCATGTTGTGCAGCCGGTCGGCCAGCTTGACCATCAGCACGCGCACGTCCTTGGAGATGGCCAGGATGAAGCGGCGCAGGTTCTCGGCCTGGCGTGCGTGATCGCCGGTCATCTCCAGGCGCGACAGCTTGGTCACGCCCTCCACCAGCTCGCCCACCTCCTCGCCGAACCGTTCGGTGATGTCGGCGCGGGTGGCGACGGTGTCCTCGATCACATCGTGCAGGAGGGCTGTGCAGATGGCGGCGGTGTCGAGGCGGTAGTCGGTGAGGATGCCCGCGACTTCGATCGGATGGGCGAAGTAGGGGTCGCCGGAGGCGCGGAGCTGGCCGCCGTGCATGCGCATGGCGTAGACGTACGCGCGGTTCAGCAACGCCTCGTCGGCCGTGGGGTCATAGCTCTTGACCCGGTCGATCAGCTCGTACTGGCGCAGGAAACGCTGACGCGGCGCAGCGGGAATGGCCGCAGCAGGATTGGGCGAAACGGCCGGGGTCAGGTCCCGAACCGCTTCGGAGGTGGCGAGACTGGCCCCGTCGGGGGTCAGTAGCGCTCCTCTTGGCCGCCGTCGCGGTCGCTCTGCAGGGCGCGCACCAGCTCCTGCTCGCTCATGTGCATGTGCTGCGGATCGGCCAGCAGGGCCAGGGTCTCGGCCTCCTCCTCGGCTTCGGTGCGCTCGTCGACGCGCTGGAGGGTGGAGATGAGGTTCTCGCGCAGGCCGTTGGGCTCCACGCCGTCGTCGGCGATCTCACGCAGGGCGACGACGGGGTTCTTGTCGTTGTCGCGGTCCACGGTCAGCTCGGCCCCGGTCGCGATCGCGCGGGCGCGATGGGCGGCCAGCAGGACGAGGCTGAAACGGTTGGGGACCTTGTCGACGCAATCTTCGACCGTGACGCGGGCCATGCAGAATCCAGACGTGCCATGCGGAAAGGATTCAGATAGCCCCCCGCCGCTCCGTTTGCAAATCGCCTTCGTCCTGCGGCAGAGGCGCCGCATCCCGTCCGACCAGGGCGGAGCGCGCCAGATCGCTCGCCGTCTCGCCTGTGAGCGGATGGCGCCAGTCCGGCGCGATGTCGCAGAGCGGGCCCATGACGAACCGCCGCGTCGCGGCGCGCGGATGCGGCAGGACCGGCGGCTCCAGGCGGATGTCGCGCCCGAAGGCGATCAGGTCCAGATCGATCGTGCGCGGCGCGTTGGCTCGCTCCCGCCGCCGCCCGAAGGCCGCCTCGACCCGGTGCAGAGCCGCCAGCAGAGCCTCGGGGCCAAGGGGCGTGCGCACGATCGCCACCTGGTTCAGGAACGGCGGATCGGCCGCGTCGGGCCAGGCGGCCGAGCGCCAATAGCGCGAGCGCGCCGCCACCTCGACCCCCGCCGCTGGCAGCGCCGCCAGGACGGCCGCCATCACCTGTCGGCACGAGCTCCCGGCGGGGTGGAGATTGCCGCCCAGCCCCACGATGATAAGATCGTCCAGACACGATCCCCTCGCCGTCTCCCCTTCGGACATCTCCCGCCGCCTATGACCTTTTACCCGACCGACCGGACCGCCCTGTTCATCGACGGCTCGAACCTATATTCCGCCGCCCGCGCCTTGAACATCGACATCGATTACAAGAAACTGCTCGACGAGTTCCGCAAGCGCGGCGTCCTGATCCGGGCCTACTACTACACCGCCATCGTCGAGGATCAGGAATACTCACCGATCCGGCCGCTGGTGGACTGGCTGGACTACAACGGCTTCACCCTGGTGACCAAGCCGGCGCGGCGCTACGTCGAATCCTCCACGGGACAGAGCCGCATCAAGGGCAATATGGACATCGAGATCGCGGTGGACATGCTGGAGATGGCCGCCCACCTCGACCATGCGGTGCTGTTTTCCGGCGACGGCGACTTCCGCCGCCTGATCGAGGCGGTGCAGCGCAAGGGCGTGCGCGTCACGGTGGTCTCCACCGTCCGCTCCCAGCCGCCGATGGCCTCAGACGAACTGCGCCGGCAGGCGGACGCCTTCGTGGACCTCGCCGACCTCGTGTCTATCATCGGCCGGCCGCGCGTGCAGTCGACCCCGCGGTTCCTGCAGGAGCCCGGCGAGCGCGAGCGGGTCGAAGCGGACGAGGACTAGGCGCGTGACCGACGCCGCTCCGGCGCTCGCCTCCTTCGCGCCAATGTCCGAACCGGCGCCCGAGCCGCCGCGCGACTGCCCGCTCTGCCCGCGGCTGGTCAGCTACAGGCTGCAGAACCGCGCCGAGCACCCGGACTGGTTCAACGGCGCGCCGCCCTCGTTCGGCGATCCGGCCGCCCGCCTGCTGGTGGTCGGCCTGGCTCCCGGACGCCAGGGTGCGAATCGGACGGGCCGGCCGTTCACGGGCGATTACGCAGGCGTGCTGCTGTACGAGACGCTGGCTCGCTTCGGCTTCGCCCGCGGCGACTACCAGGCCCGGCCGGACGACGGCTTTCAGCTCGTCGACGCCATGGTGACCAACGCGGTGCGCTGCGCGCCCCCGCAGAACAAGCCCCTGCCGGTGGAGGAGGCCACCTGCCGCGCCTTTCTGGCCGCGCGGATCGCCGCCCTGCCGAAGCTGCGAACCATCATCGCCCTTGGCGACGTCTCACGCCGCAACGTCTTCAAGGCCTTGCAGGCGAAGACGCCGGCAGGAACCGCGGGGCACGGGGCGCGCTTCGATCTGGGCCGTTACATCTTGTTCTCGAGCTATCACTGCTCCCGGTTGAACACGAACACGGGTCGGCTGACGACGCAGATGTTCCACGACGTCTTCTCCGCCGCCCGCGACAGCCTGGGCCGAGATGCCGCCTAGGCGTTGGGGAGCCCGGGCGGGTAAGCTGGCCGTCATGCGAGCCGCGTCCGCCCTGTCCCGCCCGGCCGCTGCGCTGCGGAGCCCGCTGTGAGCCAGGACAAGGCGCCGCCGGACGGGAGCCAGGCCCCGCCGTCAAGCCGCCACGCCCTGACCTTCATCTTCATCACCGTGCTGCTGGACACCATGGCGCTCGGCATGGTGCTGCCGGTGCTGCCCAGCCTGATCGCCCAGCTGCTGGTCGGTCATCCCCTGTCGGCGGGCATGGCCAGCAAGCTGCACCGGCTGCCCGGCGGCACGGTGTCGCTGACCGCGGCGATCTACGGCCTGTTCAACACCGTCTTCGCCCTGATGCAGTTCTTCTTCTCGCCCATGATCGGCTCTCTGTCGGACCGGTTCGGACGCCGCCCGCTGATCCTGGCCTCGAACCTGGGCCTGGGGCTGAACTATGCGTTGATGTTCTGGGCGCCCAACCTGGCGTGGCTGTTCATCGGGCGGCTGGCGTCAGGCGTCACAGGCGCGAGCGTGGGCACCGCCAGCGCCTATATCGCCGACACCACCACGCCGGAGAAGCGACCCCAGGCCTTCGGGCGCGTCTACGCCGCCTTCGGGGCCGGGCTGATGCTGGGACCCGCGGTCGGCGGCCTGCTCGGGGAGTACTCCACCCGCCTACCCTTCATCATCGCCGCGATCCTCAGCCTGTCCAACGCGGCCTACGGCCTGTTCGCCCTGCCCGAGTCGCTGCCGCGCGACCTGCGCCACGGCTTCAAGTGGAAGCACGCCAATCCTGTCGGCGCGCTCGGCCTGCTCCGCCGTCACCCGGAGTTGATGGGGCTGGCCAGCGTGGCCTTCCTCAGCAACCTGGCCCAGGTCTCGCTGGCCTCGGTCGTGGTGCTGTACGCCATGCACCGCTACGGCTGGAGCACCGGCAAGGTCGGCGTCACCATGGCGGTGGTGGGCGTGGCCATCGGCTTTGTGCAGGTGGTGGTGATCGGCAAGGTCGTGCGCCGGTTCGGCAACCGGGCGACGCTGGTGGCCGGGCTGCTGTTCGGCGCCCTCGGCCTGGCCATGGCCGGACTGGCCCCCAACCAGTACGCCTTCTGGGCCGCGGTCCCGGTGATGGCGCTTTGGGGGCTGTCGGGGGCGGCGGTGCAGACGCTGATGACCCGCCACGTCACCAAGGCGGAGCAAGGCAAGCTGCAGGGCGCCAACGCCAGTCTGACCGGCATCTCCGAGCTGCTCGGCCCGCTGCTCTTCACCCTGACCTTCGCCTATTTCGTCAGCCCGGGACATTCGATCGCCGAGGCCGGCGCGCCGTTCCTGCTGTCCACCCTGATCCTGCTCGCCGCCGCCGCCTGGGCCTGGTGGTCGACGCGCCACGAGGACGAGAGCCGGGACGAGGCCTGAGGCGCGTCAGCCGCAGGTGATCTTGGTCACCAGACCGGTGCGCGCATCGTAGAGGATGTTCAGCCGGTCGAGCCGCACATCGGGCGCGACGGGGCATGCGGTGCAGGCCACCCGGCGGCGGGTCAGATCGACCGGCACGGGGATCTGCGTGCGCGGACGCCCGACCAGGCCGGCCAGCGCGGCCGCGCCGCAGGTGTCGTGCAGCAGCGGCCTGGCCGCTCCAGGTTCGGGCAGCAGCAGGGAGCCGGCGACGACCTGCAGCCGCGGCAGGCGGCCCGCCTCCGCGCTCTGGTCTCTGCTCCCGGACGCGCAGCCGCAAAGCAGGAGGCCGGCCGCAAGCCCGACGCCGCCCAGCCTCAAGCCTGTTTGCGCCATGCCCCCTCCTCCGACTGCCGCCAGTAGGCGGCGGGATGGCCCGCCGCCTTCACCTCGCGCCAGCGCGTGCGTGCGGCGGCCGTCGCCGCCTCGTCGCGCCCGTCGAACAGAACCACGCACCGCTGCAGCCCGTCCAGGGCCGGCGGCTCCGCCCCGTCGACCAGGAAGGCGACCGCGGCGCCGTTGACGTTCTGCGCCGCGATCGTCAGCAGCACAGGTTGGCGTTCGGCGTTCGGCGCATCCTCGGTCCCGTGGGGCAGGAAGCTCTCGTCGCGATAGCTCCACAGCCACCCGTCCAGGTGCTCCAGCCGGTCGACGCCGGTGCAGCGGACCATGGCCCGCCAGCCTCGCGCCAGGGTCTTCTCCAGCAGGTCGGGCAAGGCCTGGTCGAGGCTGGTACGCTCCAGGTGGTAGAACCAGACCTCGCAGGCCACAGCGATCGTCCCCTCAGCCCTCGTAGCGGTCCGCCACCAGCTGGTTCAGCAGCCGCACGCCGTAGCCGCTCGCCCCGTCGGGGATGGTCGGGTTGGTCGACGGCTTCTTCCAGGCGACAGAGGCGATGTCGAGGTGCGCCCAGGGCGTGCCGTTGACGAACTTCTGCAAGATGAGCGCGGCGGTGATCGAGCCGGCAGGCCGGCCGCCGATGTTCTTCATGTCTGCGATCATGCTGTCGAACTGCTTCTCGTACTGGGACGGCATCGGCATGCGCCACAGCCCCTCGCCGCTGGCGGCCGACGCCGCGAGCAGCGCCTCGGACAGGGCGTCGTCGTTGGAGAACAGCCCCGCATAGTCGTGGCCGAGCGAGATGATGATCGCCCCGGTCAGCGTCGCCAGGTCGATCATGAACTTGGGCTTGAAGCGGTCCTGGCAGTACCAAAGCGCGTCGGCCAGCACGAGCCGGCCCTCCGCGTCGGTGTTGATCACCTCGATGGTCTGGCCCGACATCGAGGTGACCACATCGCCCGGGCGCGCGGCGTTCCCGTCGGGCATGTTCTCGACCAGGCCCAGGATGCCGACCGCATTCACCTTGGCCTTGCGTCCAGCCAGGGCGTACATGAGGCCGGCGACCGTGCCGGCGCCCCCCA
>CAXTEX010000024.1:0-25531 GCA_964243445.1 uncultured Caulobacteraceae bacterium
ATCCCGCCAAAGCCGCGCTCAGGACGAGCGCGGCCGGATGCGTTTGGGGCGGTGGGCGCGCCCGGAACACGTCCGGCCCAGGAGGTCCGGGGGGCCTTCGACGGTCCAGCCTGCGTCAGGTCTCCGCAGCGAACGCCCAGTACAGCGCCCGCGCCCGCATCGTCACCGGGCCGATGCCCAGCTCGCGCCCGTCGATGCGGTTGATCGGCGCGACCTTCTGGAAGTTGCCGGTGGAGAAGATCTCGTCGGCGGCCTCGAAGTCGGCGTAGCGCAGGGTGCGTTCGACCACCTCCACCCCGTCGGCGCGGAGGAGCGCGATGACGCGGCGGCGCGTGATCCCGTCCAGGAAGCTGCCGTTGGGCACGGGAGTGGAGACCACGCCGCCTCGCGCCATGAAGACGTTGGCGTTGGCGAGCTCGGCGATGTTGCCGAGCCCGTCGGTCATCAGACAGTTGCCAAAGCCCCGCGCCGCGGCCTCCCGCAGCGCCCGCGCGCCGTTGGGATAGAGGGCGCCGGCCTTGGCCTCCACCGGCGCGACGTCGGCGCCCGGGCGGCGGTAGGGCGACAGGGTGACCGCCGCGCCGCGGGGCTCGGGCAGGGGCGCCTCGTGCACCGTCATGCACCAAGCGGTGCTGGCCGGATCGAACAGGACGCCGCCGCCCAGCCCGGTCTCGGCCCAGTACATGGGGCGGATGTAGAGGTCCCGGTCGGGGGCGAAGCGCGCCGCGCCGTCCCGCGCCAGTTCGATCCAGCGCTCCGCGCTGACCGGCGCCTCCAGCCCGAAGGCCAGGGCGGAGCGGTTCACCCGCTCGCAATGGGCGGCGAGGTCGGGGAAGCGGCCGCCCATCCGCCGGGCCCCGTCGAACACGGTGGAGGCCAGCCAGGCGCCGTGGGTGCGCACCCCCATGATGGCCAGGTTGCCCTCGTGCCATCCGCCTTCAAAGAAGCTCCAGGTCGGCGAGATCGGCGCGCGCGTGGCGACGAGGGCGGGCATGGGCGGCTCCGGCGGGACGCGCCCAGTATCGAGGCCAAAGGTTAAGCTCGGGCGCAAAGGGACCTTGGGAAGGCCGTCTCGAAGGACGCAGCCCGCGTCCGTCCACGGCACGGGCCTTGCTGATGAGCGGCCGAGGACGCCGCCATGACCCAAGCCGCCGCAGCCCCGACGCCGTTCGACCCGCCCGCGTTGCGCAGCGACGCAGAGTGGATGCGCGACCGGGTGGTGATCCACAAGGTGGTGGTGGCGCTGCACGCGGCCTATCCGGCCCTGTCCGACCTGCTGGACGATCTGGCGCGCGCGCAAGGCCTGCTGCACGGCCTGCAGGTGCGCCCCGCCGGCCAGCGGTTCGAGGCGGTGCTGCAGGCCACCCGCCTGACGCCCGACGCCGCGCGCCGGCTGGTCGACCGCTTCGCCGTCCATCCGCAGGTCGCCAGCGCGTCGATCGAGCACATGCTGGTGCGCTGAACGCGTGCCGCAACGAGACAGCCGCAAACCGTAGGAGCGCCACCGTGAGACTCGAGACCCAGGCCCTGCACGCGGGCTTCGACCACGACCCGGCCACCCATGCGGTCGCCGTGCCGATCTATCAGAGCGCCGCCTACGCCTTCGACAGCGCCGAGCATGGCGCGGCGCTGTTCGACCTGGAGGCGGAGGGCTACCGCTACTCGCGCATCGCCAACCCGACCGTCAGCGTGCTGGAGGAGCGGGTCGCGGCGATGGAGGGCGGGGTCGGCGCGCTCTGCGTCGCCAGCGGCCAGGCGGCGCTGCATTACGCCGTCGCAAACCTCGCCGACCACGGCGGCGACATCGTCTGCGCGCCCCAGCTCTACGGCACCACCCACACCCTGTTCAGCCATGTGCTGCCGCGCCAGGGGATCACCGCCCGCTTCGCGCGCAGCGACGGCGCCGAGGACATCGCCCGCCTGATCGGCCCTAACACCCGCGCGGTCTTCTGCGAGAGCATCGGCAATCCCGCCGGCAACATCGCCGACATCGCGGCCCTGGCCGAGGTCGCCCATGCCGCGGGCGTGCCGCTGGTCGTCGACAACACCGTGGCCACGCCCTGCCTGCTGCGCCCGATCGACCACGGCGCCGATGTGGTGGTGCACAGCCTGACCAAGTTCATGGGCGGTCACGGCACCACCCTCGGCGGCGCGGTGGTGGACGCCGGCCGCTTCGACTGGTCGGCGAGCGCCGAGCGCTTCCCCCAGTTCAACACCCCGGACGCCAGCTACCACGGGCTGGTCTATCGCGAGCGGTTCGGGGCCCAGGCCTACATCGCCCGCGCACGCAGCACCTATCAGCGCACCATGGGCGCGGTGCTGGCGCCGATGAGCGCCTTCCTGCTGCTGCAGGGCATCGAGACGGTGGCCCTGCGCATGGAACGGCACGGGGAGAACGGCCGCCGCGTCGCCGAATACCTGCGCGGCCACCCCGACGTCGATTGGGTCGCCTACGCGGGCTTCGCCGACAGCGCCTACCACGCGCTCTGCGCCAAGTACCTGAAGGGCCAGGCGTCCTCGCTGATGACCTTCGGGGTGAAGGGCGGGCTGGAGGGCGGCCGCGCCTTCTACGACGCGCTGGGCCTCGTGAAGCGGCTGGTCAACATCGGCGACGCCAAGTCGCTGGCCTGCCACCCGGCCTCGACCACCCACCGCCAGATGCCGCCGGACGCCCAACTGAAGGCCGGCGTGCGACCGGAGACCATCCGCATCAGCGTCGGCCTGGAGCACATCGACGACATCCTGGACGACCTCGACCAGGCCCTGGCTGCCGCGCGCCAAGCGGTGCGCCGTCCGGCTGCGGCCTGAGCGCGGGCCGACCGGTGAGCGCCATCCACAGCGGGAGCGGAGCGGGCGCAGAGCGGCGCCGCGCGGCCGGCGCGCACGCCGTCGCCTTCGCGGCCGACCGGCGGCGGCTGCGCATCGGGCTGGTCAACAACATGCCCGATGCGGCGCTCGCCGCCACCGAACGTCAGTTCCGCAGCCTGGTCGAGGCGGCGGCCGGCGGCCGCGCCGTGGAGCTGCAGCTGTTCCACATCCCCGAGATCGCGCGCGGACCCGAAGCACGCGCCCGCCTGCAGGCCCGCTCACGGCCCCTCGTTGAGCTGGATCGCGCGCAGCTCGACGGGCTCATCGTCACCGGCGCGGAGCCGCGGGCCGACAGGCTGCAGGACGAGCCGTTCTGGCCCGCGCTCGCCGGGCTGGCGGAGTGGGCGGCGGGTTCGGACTTCCCCAGCCTGTGGTCCTGCCTGGCCGCCCACGCCGCGGTCCTGCGCCTGGACGGGATCGAGCGCCGACCCTTGGCGTCCAAGTGCAGCGGCCTCTACGCCTGCGCGCCCGACGCCGACGCTCGGGCCGAGGGGGAGCCGATGCTGCAGGGCCTCCCGCGGGCGTGGATGGCGCCGCACTCGCGCCGGAACGCCCTGGACGAGGGCGCGCTGGCGGCGCGGGGCTGCCGGGTGCTGACCCGGTCGCGCGAGGCGGGGGTGGACGCCTTCGTGCGGGCGGGCGGCGGGGCGCCGATGCTGATGCTGCAGGGCCATCTCGAGTACGACGCCGCCTCTCTGGTGCTGGAGTTCAAGCGCGACCTGCAGCGCTACCTGGATGGCGCGCGTCCAGCCCCGCCGACGCTGCCGCGAGCGGTGTTCGCGCCTGAGACCGCCGAGCGGCTGGAGGCTCTGCTGGATGCGGTGCGACGGGAGCCCAGGCCGGAGCTGATGGCGCAGTGGCCGTTGCAGGCGGCGCTTCGACTGAGCGGCCATGCCTGGCGCGCGCCGGCCGTGCAGCTCTACCGCAACTGGCTGGCCTCCGCGCACACGATGCGGACCGCGCATCGCTCCGCGCCCCGGCTTCACGCCTGAGACACGCTTGCGAGCCGACGTCTGGGAACGCGATCGCCCTTCGCGCTTAGTGAAGCCTGTCGGCGGACGTCGCCGGCGCGTCCGAAAGCCTTCCCATGGTCAAGACCGCGCTCGTCACCGGCGCCAGCTCAGGCTTCGGCGAAGCCATCAGTCGCCGCCTGGTCTCCGACGGCTGGCGGGTGGTCGCCTGCGCGCGGCGGCCCGACAAGCTGAAGCGCCTGCGTGACGAGCTCGGCGAGGCGCTGCTGCCCCACGTGCTGGACGTCGCCGACGCCCGGGCGGTCGCCGCCCTGCCGGGCTCGCTGCCGGACGGCTGGGACGAGATCGACCTGCTGGTCAACAACGCCGGCCTGGCGCAAGGTATGGAGCCCGCCCAGGGCGCCGAGCTCGTCGGGTGGGACGCTATGGTGTCGGTCAACGTCACCGGGCTGATGCACCTCACCCATGCGCTGCTGCCCGCGATGGTGGCGCGCGACCGGGGGCTGATCGTCAATCTCGGCAGCACGGCGGCCAACTACGCCTACCCAGGCGGCAATGTGTATGGAGCCACCAAGGCCTTCGTGGAGCAGTTCACCTTGGGCCTGAAGGCGGACCTGATCGGCACGGGCGTGCGGGTCAGTTGCATCGAGCCCGGCATGGTCGGCGGCACGGAGTTCAGCGCGATCCGCTTCGGCGGCGATCAGGCCAAGGCCGACAAGGTCTACGAAGGCGCCGACCCGTTGACGCCCGAGGACATCGCCGAGACGGTGGCCTGGATCGCAGGACTGCCGCCGCGCATGAACGTGAACCTCATCGAGTTGATGCCGACCTGCCAGGCCCCCGCCGCTCCGGCGATCAAGCGGCGCTGACGCGAGGCGACCGCCGGCTGGCCCTTCAGAGCGGCGGAGCGTCGCCTTGCCTCGTCCCGCGCGAACGCATAGCGAAGGGACATGAGCTGGCTCAGCGATCGTCGTGTGCTTGCGGGTTTGGGCGGGGCCGTCGTCCTGGTGCTGGCGGTGGTCGCCGCCCTGGCGCTGTCGCGGTCGCCGCATTCCGCCGATGCCCCGCCGGTGGAAAGCAGCAACATAACGGGCTCGGTCGCCGGCGGGCTGAAGGTGGAGCTCGGTCATGCGCCCAAGGTGGAGTCCGACACCTCAGTGCGCTGTTTCGTCAACGGTCAGTTCGTCGGCATGCAGACCGCCGCCGACTGCGCGCAGAAGAACGGCGTGGCGCCCGGCGGCCTTGACGTGGGCCTGGACCAGAGCGGCGCGATCGCGGCCGGTGGCGGCGGCACGCGCCTGCAGCCGCTGAACAAGACCACCGACGCCGACGACGACAGCGCTTCGGAGGGCCAGACGGCTGACCAGGGCGGCGATGATGCGGACCCGACCGCTCCGGGCGCCCGCAGCTACGCCTCAGCGCCGCCGGCGGACTGCCGGCGCTATGCGGGCGGATGGCGGCCGGCGGGGCAGGGGGTGAGCCTGGACGCCTGCGTGCACGTGCTGTTCGACGGGCGATGCCCGCCGCCAAGCCAGGTCGTCTATGGCCGCTGGGGCGGGCTGACGTTGCGCGACTCGCCTGGCCGCATCGACGTTTCCTCCAACAACCGCGACTTCAGTCCCCTCGCGCCGCAGTATCCGGCCGACTGCTCGATCCCTTCCCTGTGAGGAGCGTCGCGGCGAGACGGACGACGGCGCCCGTCGCACCCGCCCTCCTGGGGATGCTCCTGGCCTGCGCCGTGTCGGCCTGCCGTCCCGGCGTCACCGCGCCGACGGACACCGGCGTCTGCTGGCACGTGGTAAGAGACGCCAAGGGCCAGACCGGCGGCCAGGTCAGCGCGGGCTACCGTTTCTTCGTCCTCAAGCGCGACGTGCCGGACCTCGAACACTGCGCCGCGGCGCTAGACGCCATGCGCGTGCGCTTTCTCGGTCTGGGCGGTTCGGCCCACGACATCGCCGGCGTCTATCAAGGCGAGTATCTGTTCGTCGATCCGCGCGGGGTGTTTTCGGCAAACTCGCTGGACGCGGCGCCCTTCCCCATGTTGACCCGCACCGACGATGGACGGTTGCTGACGCCGAGCCAGGCCAGCCAGCCTCAACCTTGAAGTCTTCGCGGCATTGACTCCGCCCCGCGCTTGCTGCGAACGTAAGCGGAACAACAGCAACGTCTACAGAAAGGACGGGCCATGGCCGGCAGCGTCAACAAGGTGATCCTGGTGGGCAATCTGGGCAAGGATCCCGAGGTGCGGACCCTGAACTCCGGCGACAAGGTGGTGAACCTCCGCATCGCCACCTCCGAGAGCTGGCGCGATCGCACCAGCGGCGAGCGCAAGGAGAAGACCGAGTGGCATCAGGTCGTCATCTTCAACGAGAACCTGGTCAAGGTCGCCGAGAGCTATTTGAAGAAGGGCTCGACCGTCTACATCGAAGGCGCGCTGCAGACGCGCAAGTACACCGACCAGTCCGGCGCTGAACGCTACAGCACCGAGATCGTGCTGCAGAAGTTTCGCGGCGAACTGACCATGCTCGGCGGCCGGGGCGGCGGCGAGGCCGGAGCCGGCGACGAGGGCGGATACGGCGGCGGGGCGTCCCGCGGCGGCGACTTCAACGCCCGCGAGAGTGGGGCACGCAGCGGCGGGTTCAGCCCCGGACGTCCGGCCCAGGGCGGCGGCGGCCCCAAGGAGAACTTCGACCTGGACGACGAAATCCCCTTCTGATCACGCCGGGACGATCACCGGGACAATCATCGGACGTTCGCCCTGGCCAGCCGCCACGCGGGGTCACCCGCGTGGCGGCTTTAGTTCAGCCCGCCTTGGGGCGGCGGCCCCGCGGCGCCTTGGCGGCGGGCTCGGCCTGAGCAGGCGCCTCGTCCGCCGCCGCGGCTTCGCCGCCAGCGCCGGCCCGCGCCCGGCCGAGGCCGAGCGACTTGGCCAGGCTGGAGCGCTGGGCCGAGTAGTTGGCGGCCACCATGGGGTAGTCCTTGGGCAGGCCCCAGCGCGTGCGATAGTCGTCCGGCGACATGCCGCGCGTGCTCAGATGGCGCTTCAGCGACTTGTACTTGCGGCCATCTTCCAGGCTGATGAGATAGTCGGGCGTGATCGATTTCTTCACCGGCACGGCGGGAGTCGGCGGCGCTTCGGGCTCAGCCTGGCGACCCTCTGAAGCCTGGGTCAGAGCCTCATGCACCAGGCTGATCAAGCTGCCGAGCTCGCCCGCTTCGATGCTGTTGTTGCTCACGTAAGCGGAGACGATATCGGCAGTCAAAGCGACGGCCTCGGTATTTTCGATCATGTACGACTTCTACATCATGGCTGCGGATGCTGCGCATATGGAATAATCGCGCATCCAAGTCCAGCGTAACACCACGCGCTTGGCAGAAACCGCTCAGATCGCCCGGGTTCACCGCCAATCCAGTCCGATCATCATGGTTTCCGTGATCCCGATCAGCAGCAACGGAAAGGACGGCGGTGCGCCGATGTCGGAGATCAATGACGACGCGCCGACAAGCCGGCCGGCTCTAACGACGATCGACGCCTGTCAATTGGGCGCCGATGCGTTGCTGGCCGAGGTGGGCGTGGCGGACGGAGCCGCTGTGTTGGACCGTTGACGATGATGAACCCGATGGGCGGCGGCGGGTGTGGCCTTCGGCGTGTCCCCGGCCTCGTTGCTGGTCTTGCCGGTCAGGGGCGACGGTTGCGCCGGCAGGGAGTCTTCCGAGGACTGGGTGTCATGCTTGGAGATGTCGCCCTGCGGCGCGGCGGCGCCCGTCGTCTGAGCCGACGCCGCCTGAACCGAGGCCGTCGCGCAGATCAGCGAAGCCGCGGCGAAGGCGATCGATATCGCGTGACTTTTCATGGCGTGACTTTCCTTATGATGGCGGCTGGACGAAGGCGTCATCGCAGCGGCGTTGCATCAACCTGCCGCCACTTGCTCCGTTCCCGACCTGTTCAAGTCAAGCAGCGTGGCCTGGCTCACAGTTCGAGTTCGGCCTTGTCCAGTCGGGCGCCGTCGATGTTGGCCCCGGCGAGGTCGGCCTCAAGCAGGCGCGCCCGCCGCAGGTCAGCGCCGCGCAGGTCGGCCCGCCGCAGCACCGCACGGGTGAGATCGGCGCGCACATGGCGGCCTTCACCAATCATCAGCGGCGTCAGGCGCGCGTCGCGCAGGTCAGCGCCCCCCAGCAAGGCGCCGCAAAGCCTGGCGCCGCGCAGATCGGCCTCGCGCAGATTGGCCTTGCGCAGGTCGGCCCCGCACAGATTGGCGCCCTGCATCTGGGCGCCCTGCAGGTCCATTCCGTAGAAGACGGCGTCTTCCGCACGCATGGCGGTCAGCTTGCGACGCGCCAGGCTTCGGGCCGGGCGAAAGTCGGTTCGCGACAGGTCCGGGGCGGCGGCCCCCGAAGAGCCCATGGTGGCGCACCAGGTCTCATGCCGGCCGATCACCTCCCACAGTGGTTCGTCGTCGATGAAGACCACGGGCGGCGGCGCGCCCAGGGTGTCGGCCAGGGCGCCTTCGTCGAGGAGCGCCTCGCCGATGGTGGCGCCCGCCACCATGGCCCGGCGCAGCGAGGCGCCCGACAGGTCGGCGAGGCGCATCTGCGCGCCGCTCAGGTCCGCGCCGTCGAGCAGCGCGTCGCACAGGCGCGCTCCGTTCAGCACCGTGCCCGACAGATTGGCCTCGCTCGCATCCACCACGCAGGTGACGCCCTCGCCGAGCAGCGCCCCGTCCATGGTCGTATCGCCCAGCACCGCGTAGGCGAGCGCGCCCCCTTCCTTGTGACGCATGATCTGCAGACCGTCGCGCAGGTCGTGCATGGCGATCACACCGGGGCGAAGGTCCGCGCCGGTCAGGTCGGCGCCGGACAGATTGGCGCCGCGCAGGCAGGCCCCGCGGAGGTCCGCCCGCGCCATGCGTGCGCCGCGCAGGTCCGCATCGCGCAGGTCCGCTCCGAACAGCACGGCCTGCTCCAGCATGCAGCCGCCGAGCAGGGCGCCGCTGAGCACCGCTCCCGTCAGCAGCGCTTCGGTCAGGTCCAAGCCCTCGAACAGCCGGCAGGACAGGTCGTAGTAGGAGAGGTCGGCGCGCCGACCGCCGGCTCTGGCCGCCCGATAGCGGGCGTGACCCTCCAGTGCGTTGTAGAGCACGGTGTCGGAGATGGCGCGGATCGGGTTGCGGCGAGGCGACATGCTGGCCGGATCTATGCGCCGCCCGGAGTTGCGAACTCGGTAACGCTAGGCCGACAGGGCCGGCTCCGGGGCGGCGCCCTCTCCGGCGCGCACGGCCTCCAGGCCGAGCATCGCCGCCTTGCGCGCCAGGCCCCAGTGATAGCCGGTCAGCCGCCCGTCCTTGCCGATCGCACGATGGCAGGGGATCAGGAACGATATGGGGTTGGCGCCGATGGCTGCGCCGGTCGCCCGGTGCGCGCCGGGCCGCCCCGCCCAGGCGGCGACCTGGCCGTAGCTGGCTGTCGAGCCCGGCGCGATGCGCAGCAAGGCCTTCCAGACCTGCACATGGAAAGGCGGTCCGATCAGCATGAGCGGCGGGGCCGAGCCTTCGCCGAACACCTGCGCGGCGTAACGGCCGGCCAGGGCGTCGTCACGGACCCAGCCGGCGCTAGGCCAGCGCGCACGCAGGTCCTCCAGGCTCGCCGCCTCGCCCTCGTGGTCCACGAAGCCCAGCCCGCACAGGCCCCCGGGCGCGGCCGCGAGCAGGGCCGGGCCGAACGGGGACGGGGCGTAGCCGTAGCGCAGTTCCAGCCCCTCGCCGCGACGGCGCGCCTGGCCGGGCGTCGCGCCCTCCTGAGCGACGAACAGGTCGTGCAGGCGCGAGGGGCCGGAGAGGCCCGCCTCCAGCGCCGCGTCCAGGACGCTGTCGCCCGCCTCCAGCCGCTGGCGCGCCTCCGCGTGGGCGAGGGCGGCGACGAAGGTCTTGGGGCTGACGCCGGCCCAGCGGGTGAAGACGCGTTGGAAGTGGTGCGGCGACAGACCAGCGGCCGATGCGGCCTCGTCCAGCGACGGCCGCTCGCGCCAGCGGCGGGCCAGCCAGTCCAGGGCCGCCTGCATGCGCATGAAGTCCTCGGATCGTTCGGCGAGGTCGACGTCGGAGGTGAGGAGATCAAGGCTCATGGCGCGACCCTAGTCGTTCAGGTGCGCCCTGGCGGCCCGCTTCTTGCGACCCCGCGTCTTGCAACGACGAGCGATCACCGGGCGCCCGGTGTCAGGGGGCGTATCGCTCTGACCGGGCGGAGCGGATGGCCCGTTCCAGGGCGTCGGCGAACCCGGGCCGCTCGGCTGGGCTGAGGCTCGCGCCCACCCTGTGCGTGCGGTTGGAAAGCCGCAGTCGCACGCAGGCCTCGTGCTCGCCCGCCCGCTCCAGCGCCACCCGGGTGAAGGCGGTGGGAGAGGTCCACACGGTCTGCTCGCGCCCCTCGGGTCGGCGATGGGAGACCTGGACCCGTTCGGCGGTCACCTGCACCCGCTCCGCCCAGCCCGCCCGGCGATTGCTGACGCGGAAGGCGATCAGGACGCCGACGAAGTCCAGGCCCAGGAAGATCGGCACGGGAAAGGCGCCGATGATCAGCAGGAAGATCATGACCACGACGTTGTAAGCCGCCAGCACGGCCAACAGGATGTAGAGACCCCGCTTGGACAGCGACCGATTGGGTGTGAGCACCGCGTCCATGTAGACGGGAGCGGCTGGGGCGGCGCGCGACGGCATGAGCGGCGTTATGGACCCGCCGCACGACGCACGCCATGGTGCGTAGCCCATGCCCCTTCCGCCCCGACCCAGACCCCTGCCGACGGCCGCCAAACCCCGCCGCTCCGCCGCCAACAGGCCGCCGGCCCGCTTGCCGCCCAAGGAGCGGGTCCGCATCGCCGAGATCTTCGCCCGGTTCCAGGCGCTGCAGCCCGAACCGCGCCCCGAGCTCGACGCGGTAAATCCCTACACCTTCCTGGTCGCCGTAGCGCTCTCGGCCCAGGCCACCGACAAGTCGGTGAACAAGGCCACGGAGACGCTCTTCCCGCTCGTCGACACGCCGCAGAAGATGCTGGCGCTCGGCGTCGAAGGGCTGGAGCCCTATATCAGATCCATCGGCCTTTATCGCACCAAGGCCAAGAACGTCATCGCCGCCGCCCAGATCCTGGTGGAGCAGTACGGCGGCGTGGTGCCCCTGCAGCGGGAAGCCTTGCAGGGGCTGCCCGGCGTCGGCCGCAAGACCGCCAGCGTGGTGCTGAACCAACTCGACGTGGAGCCGGCGATCGCGGTGGACACCCATGTGTTCCGCGTCTCCCACCGGCTGCGCCTGTCCAAGGCGTCGACGCCCGACCGGGTGGAACGCGACCTGATGGCGCGCGTGCCCGAGCCGTATCGGACGCGGGCGCATCACTGGCTGATCCTGCACGGCCGCTACATCTGCGTCGCCCGCAAGCCCCGCTGTCCGATCTGCCCCATAGCCGATCTCTGCCCGTCGCGCGCTTTGTTCACGGGCGTTTGATCATGGACGTCGGGGTCCGCTCGACCTCGTCATTCCGCTGCGATAAGGCGGCGTGAGGCGATGATCCCGCGGAACCAGAGCTCCGCCGCCTGCGCCATGTCGGCGGCGGTGAAGCAGGCCTCGTAGCGTCTGCGGCCCGCCGCACCCAGGCTCCTGCGTAGCCCCGCGTCGCGCACGAGCCGCAGTAGAGCCTCGGCGAGGGCTCCCGCGTCGCCCGGCGGGACGAGCAGGCCCGTCTCGCCGTCAACCATCACTTCCGCCAAGCCGCCTGCGTCGCTCGCCACGCAGGGCTTTGCGAACACCATGGCCTCCAGCGCCGTCAGCCCGAAGCTCTCGTAGCGGGATGGGACCACGACCACGTCGCACGCCGCATAGCGCGCCAGCAGGTCGGCTCGCGACAGCGCGCCCTCGAAGCGCACCCGACGCCGCCAGGGCGCCTGCGCATGACGCGCCATGAAGCCATCGCTCCAGGACTGGGCGCCGGGGGGACTCACGTCTTCGCCGACCAGGGTGAGGCGGGCGTTCGGAACGGCGGCGAGGACCTGGGGGATAGCGGCCAGCAGCACGTCCACGCCCTTCCGAGGCTCCAGGCGTCCGACGAACAGGATCTCCACGCCGTCCGGCCGCTCCGCCGGGCGGACGCCGCTGGCGAGGTCCGGCAGCCCGTGGGGGATCACCATGGCGCGGCGGGGCAGCTCGGGCAGGTCGAGGGCTGCGGCGATGTCGCGCGCAGCGGCGGCGGAGTTGGCCAGCACGTGGGGTGCGCGCGCGAGCAGCCGACGCTCTCCGGCCACGACCCGGTCTACATGCGCCCGGCGATAAGCCTCGGTCCATTCGGGCTTGTAGGGCCGCATCTGAGCGCAGGCCGTGTGCAGGCTCACCACGACCGGTGCGGCGCCACGATCCAGGAGGGCTGCGGGCTCCAGGTCCCAGAGCGGCCCCATGACCAGGTCGAAGCGGCGGCGGGGTGTGATGCGGCCGACCTCCTGGGCTGTGGCCTGACAGGGCCGCGCCACGCTGGCCGGCAGTCCGGCGAGCAGGCCATCGCGGCGGAGCGGACCGGCGCCCGGACCCGCCGCGACCCGATGGACCCAGACCCCCGCGTCGCCGGCCGTTTCGAACCGAGCGTGCGCTTCGCCGTCCGCGGCGGCGCGGGCGATCACCGTGATCTCATGACCCGCCTTCGCCATCGCCTCCGCCAGCGCCTTGGTCCAGACCGCGACGCCGCCCGGCGGCGCGAGCTCGCGGCCGTTGGGATCGGGATACTGCTGGGACAGCAGGCAGAGCTTCAGCCGTGTCGCCTCGCGGCGGATGCCGACGGCGGGGACGCCGTCGCGCCCGATCGGGGGAGCGGCGGGCGCGGGCGGACGTTCGCGGAGAAGCTGGCGCGGCCCGCTCAACGCCGCGCGCACGCCCTCGCCGACGCCTGTCTCGATCTGCTGCGTCAGACGATGCGCCTGGACGGCGTCCACGACCCCATTGTCGCGCCGCCACAGGGTGTCATGCCGCAGGCCGTCGGCGTAGGCCTGAAGATGGTCGGCGACGGCCGCCATGCCGTGGACGGCTGCGGCGTTGCGCATGGCGAAATAGGCCGTGGAGCGTACGCACGCCGACAGGTCCAAGGGCGCACGGTCAAAGCGCCGCTGGGCGTTGGGCGCATAGGCGTGGTGCACCTCGGCCTCCGGCGAGACCGCCAGCTTCCATCCGGCCTCCGCCAGGCGCAGGCAGACGTCGGTCTCGTCCAGGAAATAGGCGTAGGCCTCGTCGAAGCCGCCGATCTCCAGCAGCGCCCGCCGGCGGAAGGAGCTGTTGGTGCCCGTCAGGCTCAGGTAGCGCCGGACGTCCTGGCCGGGCGCGTCGAGGCGGGCCCGCCGCACGCTGCCTACCTCTGCAGAGCGGCCGAAGCGGTCCGCCGCCACGACCTTGCACTGAAAGCCCACTCCGGTGTGGTCGCGAATGAACCCGCCGACGCCCCCACCTGCGGATCGGCGTAGGCGGCGCACAGATGCTGCAGCCAGTCGGGTTCGGGCACGGCGTCGTCGTCCAGGAAGGCGACCACCTCGCCCTGCGCCAGCTCGAGGCCGATGTTGCGCGAAGCGGACAGGTTGGCGGTGGGGCAGGCCGCCGTCCGGATGCGGCCTCCATGGCGCGCAAGCACCTGTGCGGTGTCGTCGCGACAAGGGCCGGCGACCACGATCACCTCGACCGCGGGATGGCGCTGGTAGGCCAGGGCGCAGAGCGCCCGATCAAGCCATGGCGCTCGATCCAGAGTGCTGAGGATCACCGACACCGTGCGCGGCGGCGTTCTCGCGTCGGCCATGGCCTGAGCGCACGGCCTTGCAGGTCTACCTTCAAGGTCGGCGAGGCGCTCGGCGAGCGCCTGGGCCGCCGTCAGCGCAACCTGCAAGCGGGTGTCCGCATGGACAGGCGCGGCGATGGCGAGACGGGGCGGAGCCGCAGGTGGCGCGGGCTGAACCACGACCACCGGGCGCCCCATTAGACCCTTGATCGCCCAAACGGCGCGGGAGGCGAGCGCACCGGCGATGGGGACGGCGCGCAGTCGTGCGTAGGCGTCTCGCCAGCTCTCCACCCTGCGCCCCCCAGCCGCGTGTTGATGAAGTAAAGCCACAAGAGTTGCATTGCGCAAGGCGCAATCATGGCCTGCAAAGCGCATTCTGCAGCCCTTCCCCGTCCGATGTCGCTGGGGTAGGGCGAGGCATGCGTGACATCCTCGGCCGCGTGCTGGTGATCGCCGGGTCCGACAGCGGCGGCGGGGCGGGGTTGCAGGCCGACGTCAAGACCATCATGGCGCTCGGCGGCTACGCAACAACCGCGGTGACGGCGGTGACGGTGCAGAACACGTTGGGCGTCAGTCTGGTCTACTCAGTCCCGCCCGAGGTGGTGCGCGCCCAGGGGCTCGCGGTGCTGCAGGACATCGGCGCGGACGCCCTGAAGATCGGCATGCTCGGCGACGCCGCGCAGGTCGAGGCGGCCGCCGACCTGATCAACGCCGCCGACCCTGCTCCTGCGGTCATCGACCCGGTGATGAGCGCCAAAGGCGGGCGCAGTCTGGCGACCGCGGCGGCGGTGCAGGCGATGTGCGAGCGTCTGATCCCGCGTGCGGCCCTTCTGACGCCTAACGCGCCCGAAGCCGAGATCCTGACCGGACTGCCCGTCCGCACAGCCGACGATCTTCACCGGGCGGCCGACGCGCTGCTGCGGGCAGGCGCGCGGGCGGTGCTGGTGAAGGGCGGCCACCTGCCGGGAGCAAAGGTTGTCGACCTGCTGGCCACCTCGGCTGGCGAGACCCGCTTCGAGAGCGAACGGATCGACAGCCGCCAAACCCATGGCACCGGTTGCACCCTCGCCTCCGCCATCGCGGCGCACCTCGCCCGGGGCATGGCGCTGGAGCTGGCTGTCGAGGACGCTCGCGCCTACGTCCGTGGCGCCATCGCCTTCGCGCCGGGGATCGGTGCGGGCCACGGGCCGATGCACCACGGCTGGAGGCTGACCGACCAAACCGCTACGCCGGGGTCCTAGGGAGTAAGTCGATGCGCCAATGGACCGTGGACGCCTTCGCCGACCGCCCCTTCCGGGGCAATCCCGCCTGCGTGCTCGAGCCGGTGGACGCCTGGCCGAGCGACGACTGGATGCAGGCGCTGGCCGAGGAGAACAGACAAGCGGAGACGGCCTATCTGCGGCGCACCGGGGAGGCGGACCGCTTCGAGCTGCGCTGGTTCACGCCGACGACAGAAGTGCCGCTCTGCGGGCACGCCACCCTGGCTTCGGCGCATGTGCTGTTCAACGAACTCGGGCTCTCGAGCCAAACCCTGCGATTCGAAACGCGCAGGTCTGGGAGGCTTGGCGTGGAGCGGACGGAGCAGGGCTATCGCATGGACTTCCCGGCCGCCGCCGCCGCACCGATCGGGACCCCGGCCGGACTTCGGGACGCCCTGGGCGTCGAACCGGTGCAGGTCTTCGCCAGCCGCTATCTGCTGGCCATCCTCGCTGACGAGAACAGCGTCAGGACGTTGCGGCCAGACTTGGCCGCATTGGAGCGTGTCAGCGAAGGCGCGCTGGAGGGGGGTAACGTCATCGTCAGCGCTGCGGCCGACCCCGACCGGCCCTATCGCGTCGTCAGCCGGTTCTTCGCCCCGGGCTCGGGCATCCCGGAAGACCCGGCCACCGGCTCGGCCCACTGCATCCTGGCGCCCGTCTGGGCCGCCAAGCTCGGCCGGTTGGAGCTTGACTTCCATCAGGCCTACCCGGGTCGTGGCGCCGACCTGCGCTGCCGGGTCGCGGGCGAACGGGTGATGATCGAGGGGCGGGCGGTCACCGTTGCGGAGACCCGGCTGCGCCTTCAGCCTCGGCAACCCTAAGAGGACCGGAGCGAACTCCGGTCCTTGGATCGAAGGCGGTCAGCAACGATAGGGGTGGTAATAGCAGAACCGGCCCGGGCCGTGATGATAGAAGCGCGGACCATAGCCGTATCTCGGTCCGTAAAAGCGGTGATGGAAGTGGTGATAGTAGCCGTAGGGCTGCGCCATTGCGGCTGGCGCCGCCGAGACCAGCGTAGCCGCCGCCACGGCAGCCAGGATCAAGGTCTTCATGTCAGGTCTCCTCTCTTGGTTCGAAGGCGTCCGACCGACGCCGAGGCGCCAGTCGGACCTGGTCGGCTGATCAATAGTGGTGATGGTAGAAGTGACGGTGATGGAAGAAGTGGTGATGGTGGTACGGGTAAGCCTGAGCCATCGACGCGGTAGCGACGAGCGTGGCGGTCGCCACGAGCGCCGAGATGATCATCTTCATTGTCCAGCTCCTAAGGCCCGGCGAGGCCCCCTTGGCTCGACCTTGACCGTCCGACCAAACGGCTCAGCTCGGTGAGCGATCCAAAGTCGTTTCGCCGGGTGGCGAACAATAGACGGCTTTCGCGCTGAACTGCCTGTGAACGCCTCTCGGGCGAGCGGTTCATCGCGCTTTCGCTTGCGCTCGGGGGCGAACCGGCGTTTCTGAGCGGCGGGCCACACCCTCCCAACGGGGTGCAGTCCATCTGCAAGGATGGGAGACATCGCCATGACTACCCCTGCTCCGGCCAAGCCGGCCATGCGCCCCGCGCGCCCCGAGTTCTCCTCCGGCCCCTGCGCTAAGCGACCCGGCTGGACCCCCGACAACCTTCGATCCGCGGTGCTTGGGCGTTCGCACCGCTCCAAGCTCGGCAAGGCGCGCCTGCAGGAGGCGATCGCCCTGACCCGCGCCGTGCTGGAGGTCCCTGACAGCCATCTGATCGGCATTGTCCCGGGCTCCGACACCGGAGCGGTTGAAATGGCCATGTGGTCCATGCTGGGCTGCAGGCCCGTGCAGCTGCTGGCCTTCGAGAGCTTCGGCAAGGACTGGGCGATCGACGCGGTCAAGCAACTGAAGCTCGACGCAGAAGTTTTGGACGCCCCTTACGGCGAGCTGCCAGACCTCGCCAAGGTCCGCGCCGACGCCGACTTGGTCTTCACCTGGAACGGGACCACGTCGGGCGTGCGGGTGCCCGACGCCGAATTCATCGCCGCCGATCGAACCGGTATAACGATCTGCGACGCCACATCGGCCTGCTTCGCCCAGGCGCTCGACTGGTCCAAGCTCGATGTGGTGACCTTCTCCTGGCAGAAGGCGCTGGGCGGCGAGGCGGCGCACGGCGTGCTGATCCTGGGGCCTCGCGCGGTGGAGCGGCTGGAGAGCTTCGCCCCCGACCGCGCCCTACCCAAGCTGTTCCGCATGACCAAGGGCGGCAAGCTCAATGCGGAGATCTTCGAAGGCGCCACCATCAATACGCCATCGATGCTCTGCGTGGAGGACTGCATCGACGCGCTGCGCTGGGCTCAGTCGATCGGCGGCCTGGAGGAGATGCAGGCCCGCGCCGATCGCAATCTCGACGTGCTGGCCCGCTGGGTGGCGAAGACGCCCTGGGCGGCCTTCCTCGCCGCCGATCCGACTCATCGATCCAACACCTCGGTCTGTCTTAAGGTGGTCGATCCCAAGATCATGGCGCTTCCCGACAAGGCCCAAGCCGAATTCGCCAAGACGCTGGCGTCGCGCCTGGAGAAGGAGAATGTCGCCCTCGACATTGGCGGCTACCGTGACGCACCGCCAGGCCTTCGCATCTGGTGCGGCGCCACGGTGGAGCATACCGACCTGGAAGCACTGACGCCCTGGCTGGACTGGGCCTTCGCCACCGTCTCCGCCGAACTCGCCGCCGCCTGACGCGAAGGCCCCCTCCGTCGACTTCGCCGCCACCTCTCCCAGCGAGGGAGGATCACGCGCGGCGACCTTCGGTCTCCCCAATCTGGGGGACTAGCGAAGCTGGCGGAGGGGGCAGCGCCGCCCTTGAACACAGGATCATTCCATGCCCCCTCGCGTCCTCATCGCCGACAAACTCTCCCCCGCAGCTCTAGACATCTTCAAGGCCCGGGGCGTCCTGGCGGACGTCAAGACTGGCCTGAAGAAGGATGAGCTGATCGCCGTCATCGGCGACTATCACGGCCTGGCCGTTCGCTCTGCGACCAAGGCCGACAAGGATGTGCTCGCCGCCGCGAAATCCATGAAGGTGATCGGCCGCGCCGGCATAGGCGTCGACAACGTCGACATCCCCGCCGCCACGGCCGCGGGGATCGTGGTGATGAACACGCCCTTCGGCAACTCCATCACCACCGCCGAGCACGCGGTGGCCATGATGTTCGCCCTCGCCCGCCAGCTCCCCGCCGCCGACGCCTCCACCCAGGCGGGCCGCTGGGAGAAGAACCGCTTCATGGGGGTGGAGCTCTACGCCAAGACGCTCGGCCTGATCGGGGCCGGCAACATCGGCTCCATCGTGGCGGACCGGGCCAACGGGCTGAAGATGCGGGTGATCGCCTACGATCCTTTCCTCTCGCCCGAGCGCGCGGTGGAGATCGGGGTCGAGAAGGTGGAGTTCGACGAACTACTGGCCCGCGCCGACGTCATCACCCTGCACACCCCCATGACCGACAAGACCCGGGGCATCCTCTCGCGCGAGGCGCTGGCCAAGACCAAGCGCGGCGTGCTGATCGTCAACTGCGCCCGCGGCGGCTTGGTCGATGAACAGGCTCTGCGCGAGGCGTTGGACAGCGGCCAGGTCGGCGGTGCGGGCTTCGACGTCTTCACCACCGAGCCGGCGACCGAGAACGTGCTGTTCGGCGCGCCCAACCTGATCGCCACGCCGCACCTGGGCGCCTCCACCCTGGAGGCGCAGGAGAATGTCGCGCTGCAGGTCGCCGAGCAGATGAGCGACTACCTGCTCACGGGCGCGGTGACCAACGCCCTGAACAGCCCGTCCGTCACAGCGGAGGAGGCGCCCAAGCTGAAGCCCTTCGTCGCCCTGGCCGAGAAGCTCGGCGCGCTCGCCGGCCAGATGGTGGACGTGAACATCAAGGCCATCGATGTGGCGTTCGAGGGCGAGGTCGCCAGCCTCAACGTCAAGCCGATGAGCGCGGCCATGGTGGCGGGCATTCTGCGGCCCATGCTGGCGGAGATCAACATGGTCTCAGCCCCCGCGGTGGCCAAGGAGCGCGGCATCGTGATCTCCGAGAGCCGCCAGGAGGCCAGCGCCGTCTACGACAGCCTGATCCGGGTGACGGTGACCACCGACATGGGCCGGCGCGCCTTCGCCGGCGTGGTGGTGGGCGGGTCCCCTCGGGTGGTCGAGGTGAAGGGCATGGAGTTGGACGCCAGCTTCCAGCCGGCCATGCTCTACGTCTCAAATCTGGACAAGCCGGGTTTCATCGGCGCGCTCGGCGGCCTCCTGGCCGAAGCCGGCGTCAACATCGCCACCTTCAATCTGGGCCGACGCGCGGCGGGCGAGGACGCCATCGCCCTGGTCGGCGTGGACCAGCCGCTGGACGAGGCGCTGCTGGCGCGGGTGCAGGCCTTGCCGCACGTAAAGGAGGTGCGGGGCTTGAGCTTCTGACTTCCTGCTTTAATGGGTCGCGGAGGGTTTGCGCCGCAATTTCACAAGTTCAGCAGCATGGGGTCGCCGCCTTGGGCGGTGATGTTGACGCTGAGCGCCCGCTCCACGGCGTAGCGGAGCAGGGCGTGCGGGCCGCCGGCCTTGGGGCCGGTGCCTGACAGGCCCTCGCCGCCGAAAGGCTGCACGCCCACTACGGCGCCGATGATGGAGCGGTTGACGTAGACGTTGCCGGCGGGGACCAGCTCGCGCACCTGTTCGGCGAAGGCGTCGATTCGGGTGTGCACGCCGAGCGTCAGGCCGTAACGCCGCGCCGCCAGGGTGCCCGCCACCTTGGGCAGGTCCGCAGGATCGTAGCGGTAGACGTGCAGGATGGGGCCGAATACCTCCTGCTCCAGGAAGTCCGGCGTCGGCACTTCTGCGATCACCGGACCGAAGAAGGCGCCGCGCTCCGCCAAGCCGTTCAGCTCGCGGCGCGCGACGATCTTGGCCTCGCGTTCCAGCCGTTTAACGTGGGCGTCGAGCAGGGCGCGGGCATCCGCGTCGATCACCGGGCCGATGTCGGTGGCGGCGTCTGCGCCGTCGCCGATGACCATTGCCTCCAGCGCGCCCTTTAGGGTGGCGATGACCAGGTCTGCGCTGTCGTGGGGCACGTAGAGGGTGCGCAGCGCCGAACAGCGCTGGCCGGCCGAGCCGATGGCCGAGGCCAGCACGTCGTCCACTACCTGTTCCTTCAGGGCTGTGGTGTCGATGAACATGCCGTTCAGCCCGCCGGTCTCGGCGATAAAGGGCACGATCGGCCCCTGGCGCGCGGCGAGCGTCCGGTTGATCGCCCAGGCGGTGGAGGTGCCGCCGGTGAAGGCGACTCCGTCCAGCTCTGCGTGTGCGGTCAAGGCCGCGCCCACGGTCTCGCCGCGGCCGGGCAGCAGGGCCAGCAGGTCGGGTTGCAGTCCCGCCTTGAAGAACAGCCGCACGGCTTCAGCGGCGATCAGCGGAGTCTGCTCGGCGGGCTTGGCCAGCACCGCGTTGCCGGCGGCCAGCGCGGCGGCGATCTGGCCGGTGAAGATGGCCAGCGGAAAGTTCCAAGGGCTGATGCAGACGAACACGCCGCGTCCGCGCAGTTCCAGTGCATTGGTCTCGCCGACCGGACCTTTCAGGATCGTCGGCGCGCCGAACTGCTCCTCCGCCAGGCAGGCGTAGTAGCGGCAGAAGTCCGCCGCCTCGCGCACCTCCGACACCGCATCGTTCAGCGTCTTGCCCGCTTCGGCGGCCAGGATGGCGACCAGCCGGTCCGTGTCCGCCTCCAAGGTGTCGCCCATGGCGCGCAGCACCTTTGCGCGACCGACGCCGCCCTGCCGATCCCAGCCTGGCTGCGCTTTTCGAGCCAGGCGGAAAGCCTGATCAATGTCGGCCGTCGTCGCGTCGGCGCTCTCGCCGATGGACCGGCTGAGATCAGCGGGATTGTAGGCGGTGCGTGGACCCGCGCCAGCCAGATTGTCGCCGCCGACCAGGGGGCCCGCTTGCAGCCGTTCGCCGGCCAGCGCCTTGGTCGCGCGCGCCAGCCGTTCGCGCTCGCTCCGCATCGACAGGTCGCGCCCGAGCGCATTGCGGCGGGCGGGGCCGTACAGCTCCTGGGGCGGGGGGATAAACGGATGCGGTCCGGGCTGGGCCTTCGCCGCCGCCACCGGATCGCCGACGACTTCGGCAGAGGGCACCCGATCGTCCAGCAGGGCGTGGACGAAGGAGGTGTTGGCTCCGTTCTCCAGCAAGCGGCGGACCAGATAAGGCAGCAGGTCCTCGTGGCCCCCCACTGGCGCATAGGCCCGCAGCACCATGTCGTTGCCGAACCTCGTGTAGGCGGCGCCGTACAGCGCCTCGCCCATGCCGTGCAGCCGCTGGTGTTCGATCTGCACGCCGGCTTCGCCCGCCATGTGATGCACGGCCGCCAGGGTGTGGGCGTTGTGGGTGGCGAACTGGGGATAGAGAGCCGGCGAGGCGTCGATCAGCGCCTTGGCCGACACGAGGTAGGACAGATCGGTCGCCGCCTTGGTGGTGTAGACCGGATAGCCGGGCCGTCCCGCCACCTGGGCCCGCTTGATCTCGCTGTCCCAGTAGGCGCCTTTGACTAGCCGCACCATGATCCGGCGGCCTGACGAGCGCGCCAGGGCCGCCACCCGCTCGATCACCTCGACGCTGCGCTTCTGATAGGCCTGCACCACGAGGCCGAGGCCGGTCCAGCCTCCGAGGTCCTCCTCGCCCGCCAGCCGCTCCAGGATCTTCAGCGACAGCACCAGCCGGTCGGCCTCTTCCGCGTCCAGGGCGAAGTTCAGGTCGTGGCGCGCCGCCAGCACGGCCAGGCGCTTCAGCCGTGGATAGAGCTCGCTCCACACCCGCGCCTCCTGCACGGCCTCGTAGCGCGGCGACAGGGCCGAGAGTTTGACCGAGACGCCGTGCCCGCGCTCAGGCCCGGCGCCGGCTGTCGCTTCGCCCACCGTCGCTATCGCCGAGGCGTAGAGGCGCTCGTAGCGCTCTGCATCGGCGGCGGTCCGCGCGCCTTCGCCCAGCATGTCGAAGGAGCAGAGGGAGCCCTCCTTGCGCGCGCGCTTCAGCGCCTCCTCGATGGTGCGGCCGAGCACGAACTGCTCGCCCATGATGCGCACGGCGGCGGCCACCGCCTGACGCACGACGGGCTCGCCGAGGCGCCCCGCCAAACGACGCAGGAAACCCCCCACGTCGCGCTTGGCTTCGTCGTCTACGTCCACCAGCTTGCCGGTCAGCATAAGCCCCCAGGTGGAGGCGTTGACGAACAGGCTGTCGGAGTGGCCCAGGTGCGACGCCCAGTCGGCCGAGCCGATCTTCTCGGCGATCAGCTTGTCGCGCGTCCCCTGGTCGGGCGTGCGCAGGAGGGCCTCGGCCAGACACATCAGCGCCAGGCCTTCCTTGGTGCCGAGGGAGAACTCCTGCAGGAAGCTCTCCACCACGCCCTGGCGCTTGGTCGAGCGGCGGGCGGCGCGCACCAGCGTCTCCGCATCGGCGTGGATCAGAGCGCAGGCCGTGTCGTCCAGCGGACAGGCGGCCAGCAGGGCCGAAACCGCTTCCGCCTCGTCGCGGTATTTGTGAGCGTCCAAGGCGTCCCAGTCCTGCAGGGCGGTCATGGCGGGGCTCCGGATGGCATGTGGGAGCTTCGTTGTACGCGCGATCGGTGCGAAGGTGTTTCGCTTACGAGCCGGTTACGCCGAAGATGATGAGCAGATAACCCCATCTCACCCGGTGGATATGTCGCGGGCCCGCGCATGTCCCCTCTTTCCTACGAGAAGGAAGCTTGATGCTCGACGACGCGGATCGGCGACTGCTGCGCCTGCTTCAGACCGACGGCCGGATGACCAATCAGGAGCTGGCCCGGCGCGCCAACCTCTCGGCCGCCGCCGCCCACGACCGCGTCCGCAAGCTGCGCGAGCGCGGCGTGATCTTGGGCTACGGCGTGGAGATCGATCCGGAGAAGGTGGATCGGGCGCTGCTGGTGTTTGTGGAGGTCGTGCTGGATCGAACGACCGCCGACGTGTTCGAGGCCTTCGCGGACGCCGCGCGCAATATGCCGGAAATCATCGAGTGCCACATGGTGGCGGGCGGCTTCGACTACCTGATCAAGGCGCGCCTGAAGGACATGAGCGACTATCGCGACTTCTTGGGCGAGCTGCTGGTCCGGCTACCGGGCGTCCGCGAGACGCGAACCTATGCAGTGCTGGAGGAGGTCAAACGCGGCGGCCGTCTGCCAATCTGATCGCCGCCGCTCAGACTGACAAACCCGGCGTCGTCCGGAGGAACGGCAAGGCTCTCCTCCGGACGGTCTACACGGCTGCTTCTCAATTCCCGTTGGTGTGGGTCGCGCGCGGCTTGGATCCGGACATCACCTTCGGGCGGCGGCGTTGAGCGGCCCAGCCCAGAAGGCCAAGGGCGATCACCGCCAGCAGGCCGAAGCCGATGATCCTGCCGACTGCAGCGCCTGAGCGGGTGGACTTCTGCCCGAGATCCAGGGTGTGGCTGTCACCGGCGGCCTGAGCCTTCACCGACACCTGCAGCTGTCCGCGTGAGGCGCTGGTTGGGGTGACCTTCCACTCGAACAAGGTGACCGTGTCGCGGGCCATCGGCTGGCTCTGCGGATCGTTCGGCACGATGGTGAAGCCGTCGCCTGACAGGGTGGCGATGAGGTTCATGCTCAAGGCCGCCTGACTAAGGCCGTCCTTGGCGGCTTCGGCCTGTGCGGACGCGGCGAAGGTGGCGGGCAGGGTCAAGGTGACGACTACCGGCTGGTTCACCTCCATGTGTGCGGGCGCCTGAAGCTGGGCGGCGTTGGTGAAGAGGCTCGCCAAACCTTGCTGCAGGGCCTGGTAGTGGTCCGCCTCCGTGCCGGACGTCGCGGTGTTGGACGCCGACGTGTTGGAGGCTGTGGTGTTGGTCGAGCCGCCAGTCGCGGCCGCCGCCGTTGCGGGGCTGGACCCATGGTGATGGCGATGATGCTGGACGGCGTGAGGCTTGGGCAGTTGCGGCGCTGCCGGATGAGCCGCGGTCGTCTTGGCGGGCGCTGCGACGGGGTGCGGAGCGGCCGTCAGAGTGTGGTGATGGTGGTGGACGGCCCCATAAGGATGGAACACCCAGGGGGATGCGCCGTGTCTATGGCGATGGTGGTGCGCATGGGGTGCGTTCGAGAACCTGGGGGCGCCATAAGCGTCCATGCGCGCGTAGACGCGATGATGACGGTGGTGGCGGCGGCCTTCCCGGCGGGGCTCCTCCGGCGGGTTCGGGATGGGCGCCATGCTGATGATGACGGGAGGCGCGCCCGCGGCCGCCGAACGGCCATAACCCTGAGCATAGTCCGGCGGCGATCCATAGGCGTGGGGCGGTGGATAGGAGCCTGGAGGCGGCCCGCCGGACGGGACGTATTCCGGTGAACGCGTCGTCGGCGCGCCGGCGAGCGCGGCGTCGTCAGACGCCGGCGCGGCGGTGCCCTCGCGCGGCGCGGCCGAGGGATAGGCGTGCTCTTCGCAGGCCGTCAGGGCCAGGGCTGCGGTGGAGGTGAGCGCGAGCGCTGCAAGTCTCGCCCCGGTGCCGGTCATCCGTTTGGTCATCATCCGCCTCGACGCCGCGTTTTCGCCCACTTTGGAACGGTTAGGCCTAGGTTAGCAAAGCCGAGGCCAGCGGCCTTGTGCAAGTCCGTTCGCCTCAGGCGCGTACCCGCAAGGCCCGCGCGGCTTCGTAGAGGGCGATGGCGGCGGCGGCGGAGACGTTCAGACTTTCGAACCCCCCGGGCATGGCGATCGACGCCAGCACCTCGCAGTGCTCCGAAACGAGACGCCTCAGACCTTCGCCCTCGGAGCCCAGCACCAGCACCGTGGGGCCGCCGTCCAGCGCTGCGTCCAACGGGATTTCGGACGCACCCGCAAGTCCGACGGCCCGCCAGCCGGCCTCGGCCAGCGTCTCCAGGGTGCGCGAGAGGTTGACCACCCGCGCGCAAGGGGTGCGGTCCACTCCGCCCGCCGCGGCCTTGGCCAGGGCGCCGGACAAGGGCGGGGCGCGTCGGTCCTGCAGGATCACGCCGCGCGCGCCGAATGCTGCAGCTGAGCGGAAGACCGCGCCGACGTTCTGCGGGTCGGCCACCTGGTCCAGCAGCACCAGCACGCCCTCGGCCGGCTCGGCCAACTCTTCGACAGGCGTGGGCTCGAGCGGGTCGGCCAGGAGGGCCAGACCCTGGTGCACGGCGCCGGGGGGCAGCAGGCGGCCGATCTCGGAGGCGTCGCAGGCCTCGCTCTTCAATCCCCGCGCCGCAAGCGGATTAGCCAGGTGCGCAGCCTTGTCGCCCGAGGCGATCAGGCGTCGGAGCCCGGACCGGCGGGGATTGGCGAGGGCGGCGTCCACTGCATGGAGTCCCCACAGCCATTCCGCTCCGCCGACCCCTGCATCGGCGCTGCGGGAAGCGTGCGCAAACCTCGCGGCTGAGCCGGCGCCTCGGATGCGGCGGTCGTTGCCTTTGAAGGATGAGGCCACTATAAGACGCCCTCCGTTTCGGGGAGCCCCGGTCGGGCCCTTGTCGCTGTCCCGTCTACACCGGCCGGATCGCGGGGGGAGCCCTGCCCGATCTTCCTGAGGCGTCTTGGGGGAATGTCCCGAGCGGCAAAGGGGGCGGACTGTAAATCCGCTGGCTAAGCCTTCGTAGGTTCGAGTCCTACTTCCCCCACCA
>CAXTEX010000025.1:0-23704 GCA_964243445.1 uncultured Caulobacteraceae bacterium
TCCTCTACTACCTCCAGCGCCTGCGCGACGAAGCCCACCGCTTCGCCATCGGCACGCACCGCATCAAGCGCAAGCTCGACATGGCCAAGAACCCCCTGGACGAGATCGAAGGCGTGGGGCCGGGAAGGAAGCGGGCGCTGCTCCACGCATTCGGGTCGGCGCGGGGGGTGAGCCGGGCGTCGGCGACGGACCTGGCCAAGGTGGAGGGGGTGAACGAGGCCCTGGCGGGAAGGATTTACGGGTTCTTCCATAAGGCTTAAGCCGGCGTGCACGCAATTAGAGGCCCGGCAGGCCCAGCGCTCCCGACTGCGCTTCTATGCTTGCATAGCATCAGGTGGCGGATTCACCTGCGCCGGGCCAAAATATTTAGAGCGGAGTCCCACTATTATTCATCACACACCAGTTTCGATGCCGCACCTTCAGAAGAGCATCTCACCAAGCGTCAGCTCATTGCGATAAGCTAGGTGACCCTCAATGTCGATACGGACTAAGTAGCTTCCCTCCAGCATTGGTCGCTGCTTGATCCATCCGGATTGACCATCTGGCCGTTTAGCCGCTATCTTGGAATAGTTATCATCAACTAATTTTCCTTGTTCCTGCTCCACCCGCAAGCGCATATCAAGCGTTTGCCCATCCAACCTGGGATGTAGCTCAAAACTAACGCCATTTTGGCTAAGATCAACTGTTTGTACGAACGCAAAACGTTTTTCAAAGACATTTAGATCATCTGAGATAATAGACTTGGCGGCCCAGGCCGCCAAGTTGGGTCCCAACTCGTGTAGCAGGGTCTCCCGTTCAGCCGGAGACCAACAATATATGAATTTGAGGGAAGAGCGTATAGCAAAGGGCGATTTGACGAGAACTTCTGCGCATCTTCGATGTTTGATTTCGTCCGTATAACCATATGCATATCCTCCCTCGTGATAAATCTTTTCGAAGGGCAACTTCTCGAAAAAGTCCTGCGTTGGCTCATGAGCAGTTCCCCAGCTCTGCATATTGCCATCGGAGCATCTTGTCTTTTCGTCCAAAAGTATGCGTCTAGCATCAAAAACCAACATGTATAGCACAGGCGCATGCGCCGAATATCGTATGTCGCTTAATTTCTGAATGCCCTCGACAATGTACTGTGTGGGCGTCCTAGGTCGAAAATATAAACGCCCATAATTGTGGGCGTCACCTCGATGGTCTATGATCCCCGTGCCCGCAATATCCCGGAAGGACGTCTTGATTGCATCGTTTCTGGAAAGGAGATTGCCCGACCTTAATATCTTCAGGATGTTTTCGAGGGGTGCATGATGAAACAAATAACCCGGCCACCGCTGCCGATGCGGTCGGTATTACTCTGTAAGACGCTTCCGCCAGGTGGCGACATATTCTTCGTAGCAGGCAGGACTGATGCCCATGTTAGTCCGCCAAAACTGCAGCCTGCCTTTTACCCGGTCGAAATTCCACCGCAGGTTCCGGGCGGCGTGTGGCAGGCAATTCCACCTCGATGGGCCTGAACTGAGGCATAATACTAAGTATCGAGAGTAGAGGCTCTGCGCTTCCATTAACAACTTTGCCCGCAGCCGTCCGAGTGAGCGGGCCGGTAAGTAGACTCGTCCACATGGACCGGAGATCTTCGACTTCTACCGCTTCTGAGACATCACTTTGTTCAATCGTGAGGGTCGTACCGTCTCTAACGTAAATTCGGAACGGCTCGCGGCTGGCAATCGATACAAGATTATCACCGAAGCGGTCAGCCACGTGCACGATGGACGAGACAAGCTGTGAGAAACTGGGTGCCCCTGACGCATAACCTCTGACCTTCTCAGCCACAGTTGCGAGATGCTCAGGCATTTCAATAGGCACTGCAAAATCGTGTATGTAGACTGGTATGTCGACCCGGCTCAAATAGTGCTCCATCAGCGGCCTGACTTCTTGCCAGTCCAAGCCGCCGTTCCCGCAACCCAGGCGCGGAAAAGCAATCTCACGTATTCCACGGTGCGCGTACTCCGACACGAACTTCTTCAGCCCGGCTTCTACCCACGCCAACTGAGATGGAGCGCGCCAGTGAACCTTTGTCGGAAAATTGAGCACCCAGTGATCCTGGCCCTGCCAAAGCCACAGCTTGCCCGGTTCTAGCAGTTTGGCATCGCAAATGCGCTTATAAGCCACGAACATGCCAGGTTCGCGATCTTTGAAGTCCTTCGCTATGCCCTTTCCCATCACGCCAACGCAGTTGACGGTGTTGACGAGGGTCTGAGCAGCGGAGTCTAGCACGCTGGTGCGATGGTATATGACCCGGCTGGGCTTAGGCATCGGGAGTCGCTCCGGGCGCTGGAAACGCGGAGGCAGAGGAAAGGCACCGAACTCTCAAGGCAAAATCAACTTGCGGAACATACCCAGAACGTAAACCTTCCTGAGCTCTTTTCCACCTGTTTTCCACACTACCCACAGCGAGGGTGTGGAAATAAACTGATTCGCACAATGATTCGTTACGGCGGGCGGGCTGGCGGCGAGCCGAGAGGCGGCGAGTAGACCCACCGGAAATCCCACCGTCGCCGCCTGCAGTCGGCCGATGTCGCTGCACCGGCCCGCCTCCCTGCTGCGGGATGTCCGTCGGCCTTAAAGGTCTTCCACCGCCATCCCCGTCCGCGCGTGCAGCCGCTCCGCCAGCACCGCGCGGTGGCAGCCTGCGGCGTCGGCTTCGTAGCAGAGGAGGCAGGTCCGGGCGGTGGCGGCGGCCTCGGCCAGGCGCTCGAAGGCCAGGACGGCTTGGGGGGGACTGCAGGGCGTCGGCGTAGATGGCGCGCATCTCGGCCACGCGGCCGGCGCGGGCGGCCTCGCGGCCGGGCTTGGGGGTGCCGAGGTCGCGCAGGTGCAGGTAGGCGATCCCCGCCTCTTCCAGGCTCGAGGCGAGCAGGGTCTTGGAGAAGCCGGCCCGGCGCGATGCCGCGATCGCGCGCACGTCGACAAGCAGCGCGACCCCCGCCGCGCGCAGCCGCGCGATCACTCCAGCCTGGGTCTGGCCCTCATAGCCGAGGGTGGCGAGGGAGGGCGGGGCGTCGGGGCCGGCCATGCGCGCGTGTCTTTGGCGGTCGGCTCAGTCGAGGGTGCGGTCCAGGCGTTCGGCCTCGGCGTCGTAGTACCGGGCGGAGGCCATGTTGCGCTGGGTCCTGAAACGGCGCGCCGCCGCCCGGGCGCCGCTGGCGGCGGCGCGGAAGGCTTGCACGTTGGCCTCCCGGTCAGCTCCCGCCTGGGGATAGAAGTCGCCGCCGCGCTCCACCACGCCGGCTCCCGGTCGCCCAGCCGACATGACCCCGAAGTAGAGCACTGGCGGACGGCCGGGCGGAAGGGTGCGCAGGACGCCCGGCCCCTCCGCCGCGCCCGCCCGGCAGCCGCCGATCCACGTCTGTGTTCCGGCTTTGGTCCCCGGCGGCGGGACGAAGCGGCAGGGCGGCGGGGCGGCCTCGGCGGGGCTTGGCCCGGGGGCGCCTGCGCAGAGGGTCAGCAAGACAGCGGCGAAGGCGCAACGGTTCATATCTTGAAGCTGCTGATCAAGGCCGACCCGCACTCGAAATGGTGCGGGTCCTTGGAGCCGCGATAGCCGGCGCCCCAGAACCAGCCGTGCCTGTTGAAGTAGGGCGCGATCATCGCCAGGCCCACCAACACATAGCCGCTTCGCCAGGGAACGAGCGCGCCGTCGATCTTCATGTCGATCGCGGTGCCCCAGGAATGGTTTGAGATTGAGGTGCTGCTGCCGCGCACCAGGCGGCAACACATCATGCCGGCCGTGCCGAGCTTGGCGTGCAGGTCCGCGTGGTCGCGCCGGATCTCGCCGAACACCTCGCGCAGGCTCGCCACGGCGGGCCCCAGCCCCGTCACACGGAACGGCCCCACGTCCTGGGTGACGATGGCGGCGGCGATGCGCTTGTCGGTGGGTTCCTGGCAGTCGCTGGTGAACCCCTCGCGCGGCGTGCCGAATTGGGACCTCAGCAGGCTGTTGGGCGGGGAGACCAGCCCGACATTGACCGTACCCGGCGGCGGGAGCGGCAGGTGGTCGGTATAGTGGAGCCCGCCCGCGGAAAGCCCGCCCGCAGGGGGCGAGGCCGCTGGCGGCGCGGCGGAGGGAGACTGCCCCGGGTGTGGCCCGGATGGGGCGGGACGAGCGGGGGCCTGAGCCGAAGCTGCCCGAGCGGTCGCGGGATGGGCCGCCGCGGGATGAGCCGCAGCGGAGGCGGGCGCGCCGCCGCCTCCAAGCCTGCGCCAGGTCGGACCGTTCACGTCCACCCGCCCGTCCGGCTCGTGCATGAAGCCCTTCTGGAAGGCGACGACCGCCCCGATCGTCAGTCGTCCGCACCGGCCGTCGATCGGCCCGGTCGGGACACCGGCGGCGGCAAGCAGGCGCTGCACTGCGGTGACGTCTGGATGCCGGTTGATCCCCGCGAGCCCTACGCTTCCAGAAAGGCCGCCCATGGTCCGCGTCTCCGGCCCAGCCCACAAGGCTCAGCTCGGACGACCAAGTCAATCTGCTCGCAAGCTAGTCAGAGTTCGGCGGCGGCAGGTCCGCCGCGAAGCTCACAGGTCCTCCACCCCCATCCCCAACCTCTCCCGCAGCCGTTCCGCCAGCACAGCGCGGTGGCAGCCCGCCGCGTGGGCTTCGTAGCAGAGGAGGCAGGTCCGGGCGGTGGCGGCGGCTTGCGCCAGGCGCTCGAAGGCGAGGATGGCTTCGGGGGACTGCAGGGCGTCGGCGTAGATCGCGCGCATCTCGGCCACGCGGCCGGCGCGGGCGGCCTCGCGGCCGGGCTTGGGGGTGCCGAGGTCGCGCAGGTGCAGGTAGGCGATCCCCGCCTCTTCCAGGCTTGCGGCCAGCAGGGTCTTGGAGAAGCCGGGGCGGCGCGAGGCCGCGATGGCGCGCACGTCCACCAGCAGCTCCACCCCCGCCGAGCGCAGCCGCGCGATCACCTCGGCCTGGGTCCGGCCCTCGTAGCCAATGGTAGCGACGGGGGGCGGGGCGTGGGGGCCGGTCATGCGCGTCTCTCCCTCGTGGCGCAGGCCCTAACGCCCAGGCGGCGCAAACGGACGGGCGGGTCGGCCGCAGCCCGGGAGACCGCGCTCATCCCGGCAGGCGGAGCACGGCGCGCAGGCCGCCGAGCGGGCTCCGGTCCAGGGTCACGTCCCCACCGTGCGCCCGGGCCACGTCGCGGGCGATGGCCAGGCCAAGGCCCACGCCCTTGGCGTTGGTGCGGGCGGGATCGAGGCGGGCGAAGGGCTTGAAGGCCTCATCGTAGAGGTCGGGCGCGATGCCCGGGCCGTCGTCGTCGACCACGATCTCCACGCCCCGGGCGGAGGGCGACGCCATCAGCTGCACCCGGCCTGCCCCGTGGGATGCGGCGTTCATCACCAGGTTGGACAGGGCGCGCTTCACCGCGTTGGGGCGCAGACGCGCGGTCAGGCCGACGGCGGGCGCCACCTCCACCTGGGCGCCACTGCGCCGCGCGGCGTCGGCGACCTGCGACAACAGGGCGTCCAGCTCGACCGCGCAGGCGCCCTCCCCGCCCTCGCCCCGGGCGAAGTCGAGGTACTCCTCCACCATATGCTCCATGTCGGCGAGGTCGCGCTTGATCGCGTCGATCCTCGGACTCGGTTCGGCCAGGGCGACTTCGAGCTTGAGGCGGGTGAGGGGCGTGCGCAGGTCGTGGCTGACGGCGGCGAGGAGGGTGGTGCGCTGCTCCAGGTGGCGGGCGATGCGCGCGCGCATGTCGAGGAAGGCGTGGCCGGCCTCGCGCACCTCGCGTGCGCCGTGGGGGTGGAAGCGGGGCGCGTCGTCGCCCTTGCCGAAGGCCTCGGCCGCGGCGGCCAGCCGCTCGATGGAGCGGACCTGGTTGCGGATGAAGATCACCGCCACCCCGGTCAGGATCAGGGTGGCGATCAACAGCTCGATGACGAAGGCCGGCCCCCGCGCGGCGTAGACCCGGTCCTTGGGCGCGATGATGCGCAGCGCCCCGCCCCGCACGGCCACGCGGATGTCGACATAGGCCGGATAGCGGGTGGCGTCGGTCCAGAAGGTTTCATCCAGGGCGTCGTCCAGGGCGCGCTCCAGCGTCGCGTCGCTGTGCGGCAGCAGCGGCCGGCGCTTGTAGGTGGGCAGGGCGGCGCCGGGCTGCAGGGTGATGGAGAGCGCCTGCAGCTTCTCGGCGCGTCCGGCGATGCGGGCCAGGGTGGCGGGCGTGGGCGCGGCCTCATAGTCCTGCACGTCGGCGGCGACGTCGCCCGCCAGCCCTGAGCTGAGCTGCTGGCCGACCGCCGCCAGATGCGCCTCGAAGAAACCCCAGACCACGGCCCCCTGCATCAGGGCGATGGGCAGGACCACGATCAGCAGCGAGCGCCCGAACAGCGAGCGCGGCAGCCACTTCTTCACCAGCCGCGGCCACAGCCGGCGGAGCAGGCGGCGGAGGGGCGCGCGCTCTCGGCCGCCCTCGCCCATCAATCCGGGGCCAGCATGTAGCCGACGCCGCGCACGGTCTTCAGATAGCGCGGGTTGGCGGGGTCGGGCTCGATCTTGCGGCGCAGGCGCGTGACCTGGACGTCCACCGCCCGGCCGCCGTCGCTGTCCTCGTCCAGCTCATAGCGGTCGACGGGAGCGTGGGCGCTCTGCGCCAGGCGTTTGAGCAGGCGGGCCTCGCCCTCGGTCAGGCGCACGGGCTGGTTGCCCTCCAGCAGCTCGCCGCGCACGGGGTCGAAGGCGAAGGCGCCCAGCGCCAGCCGCGCCGCCGCGCCGGTGGCTCGCGCCCCCGCCCGGCGCAGGATCGCCTCGATGCGCAGCACCAGCTCCTGCGGCTCGAACGGCTTGGCGAGATAGTCGTCGGCGCCGATGGACAGACCCTGGATGCGGTCGGTCGGCTCGCCGCGGGCGGTGAGGATCAGGATGGGCGTGGCGTCCTTCAGCCGGATGGAGCGGGTCAGCGCGAAGCCGTCCTCGCCCGGCATCATCACGTCCACCACCAGCAGGTCGAAGTGGAAGCCGCCCATCAGCCTGCGCGCCGCCGCCGCGTCCGCGGCCACGCTGATGCGGAAGCCCGCCCGCTCCAGGAACTGGCGCAGCAGCTCGCGCAGCCGGTCGTCGTCGTCGACCACGAGGAGGTGGCGGGCCGGAGTCATTACCGACCCTCGCCGAACTGGCGGGCGCGTACAAGCGAAGGAGGCGTCTCTCCCCCTGCGCAGCGGGGGGAGGGGACCGCCCGCAGGCGGGCGAGGGGGGCTCCAGCGGAGCGCTGTGGCGTCAAGCTGGAGCCCCGTCCACCCTGCTGCGCAGGGTCGCCCTCTCCCGCTTTGCAGGGGAGGAGAAATAGGCGGAAGCCGCTATGATACCGCCTTCGCCTGCGCAAGGGACCGCCCATGAAGATCGCCCGCATCGAAACGATCAAGGTCCCGCCGCGCTGGATGTTCGTCCGCGTGGAGACCGACGAGGGCCACGTCGGCTGGGGCGAGGCGAGCCTGGAGGGTCACGCGGGCGCGGTGGAGGGCGCTTTCGCCTCCCTGCAGGAGCGGTTCATCGGCCACGACCCCTTCCGCATCGAGGACGCCTGGCAGGTCGGCTATCGCGGCGGCTTCTATCGCGGGGGACCCGTGCTGATGAGCGCCCTGTCGGGGCTGGACCAGGCGCTATGGGACATCAAGGGCCACGCCCTGGGCGTGCCGGTGTGGCAGCTGCTCGGCGGCAAGGTGCGCGACCGCATCCAATGCTACGCCTGGATCGGCGGCGACAAGCCCGAGGAGGTCGGCGAGGCGGCGGCCGGGCGCAAGGCTCAGGGCTTCAAGGCGGTGAAGATGAACGCCACCGCCGAGATGCAGTGGCTGGACACCCCGGCCGTCCTGAAGGCCACCGTGGCGCGGGTGGCGGCGGTGCGCGACCAGGGCGTGGACGCGGCGCTCGACTTCCACGGCCGGGTGCACAAGCCCATGGCCCGCCAGCTCGCCGACCGGCTGATGGAAGTCTCGCCGCTGTTCATCGAGGAGCCCATGCTCTGCGAGAACATCGAGGGCCTGCGCCAGATCGCCAACATGAGCCACGTGCCGATCGCGGCGGGGGAGCGGCTCTACTCCCGCTGGGACTTCAAGCGTTTCTTCGAGGAGGGCATACTGGACATCTGCCAGCCGGACGTCAGCCACGCCGGCGGCATCAGCGAGACCCGGCGCATCGCGGCGATGGCCGAGGCCTATGACATCGCGCTGGCCCCGCACTGCCCGCTCGGACCCGTGGCCTTCGCGGCGTGTCTGCAGGTGGTGGCGGCGACGCCGAACTTCGCCATCCAGGAGATGAGCCTGGGCATCCACTATAACACCGGCGGCCACGACCTGCCGACCTACCTGGCCGACCAGTCGCTGATCGCGCTGGACGACGGCTATGTGAAAGTGCCCGAAGGTCCGGGGCTGGGCGTGGTGCTGGACGAGCAGGTGATCCGCGAGGAGGCGAAGCGTTACGCCAGCTGGTCCAATCCCGTCTGGCGCAATGCGGACGGCAGCTTCACCGAGTGGTGAACGCCGGTTCAGCGCGCCCCTTCACCTCCCGATAAGGTCTGGTTGCGACACTGACGTCCTCCGCCCGCCGTCCCTCCGGCGCGCAGCCAAGGATCGTGCGTGTCGCCACCCCCCGCTCCGCCCAGCCGCGCGACGCGAAGGCCCCGCCGGGCCGTGCTGCGCGATCTGCTGTCCGATCGGCGCGGCGCGATCGCGGTGATCTTTGCGGTGCTGGCGCCTGTGATGGTGCTGTGCGCCATAGGCGTCATCAACGTCGCCACCCTGGACTCCACCAAGACCCACCTGCAAGACGCCACCGACGCCGCAGCGCTGGCCGTCAGCGCCGCTGTATCGGCCAATCCGAACACGACTGAGCCCGCACTCAAGGCGACAGCGACCACGCTGCTGCAAACCGACTTCCAGAACGGCTCACAGACGGTGAACACCTTCACACCATCGATCAGCAGCTTCTCAGTATGTACGCCAGTGGCGGTTGCGGACTGCCTTGTCGTGAACGGCCAGCCGTCTGTCACAAACACCGTCAGCATGGTGACCACCGTGCGGGCGCATTGTTACGCCTCTTTAGTCATGCCCGGCCTGTGCAACAGTGCCGAACAGTCGGTGCCCATGACGGTGTCTAACACCACCAACATCGGCTTCGCCGCCAACATCCAAATTAACATGCTGCTGGATGTGTCAGGCTCCATGATCGTGGGCTCAACGCAGAATGACGTACAATCAGTCATAAACTGGAACAACATCCCCGCGAACTGGGCAACGGTTCATGATCCCAACGAAAACAGTCAGCCTTTCCAGCAGACCACGCCTTGCGCCTTCGCGTGCCACGACCAGGGGCCGTCATCGAGCGGTGTGAACGGGCCCACGACGTCCGGCTCAGCCAATTCCGACATGCAGCTCGGGCTTACGAACGCCCATGCGGCAGGCGCGACCACTCGATATGACGTCATGGTGCAGTCTGCTGGCCAAGTCATCCAGCAGGAGCAGGCCAACATCGCCGGCAACAGTCAGCTCGCAAAGAACTCATACTACTTCAATATATACTCGATCGCCGACTCCTTGACAAACGTGTATAAGGCGACGGTACCGAACGACTGGACTGATCCGGTTACATCCCTAAACAAACTCTATGTCGGGTTAGACACCCATCTAAATGAAAACCTTCCGGCTTTTGCAAATACCGTAGGGACGAACGGTACCGGAGCAACGGCCGCTACGCCGCTCAAGTTTGTCGTTCTGATCACCGACGGCGTGGAGTCGGATTTTTACTCGGACTTTTATAGTTGCGGAAACTACGTACCTGATGCGGCCTGGAACGTTTCGCCCTACCAAGCATATGGTTCAATGTCGCCGGGCTGGCCTGGATACTATGAGACGGGATGCTTTACCCAACCCATGTCTACGGCGCAATGCACGGCTATGAAGAACAACGGGGTCGTGCTTGCTGTTCTAGAAACACCCTATGTTCCCCTTACGGGTCAAGACACTGGACAGGACAACCTCTACGAGTTCTTTGTTCGGCATATCCTGTTCCCCAACGGACCAGGTTCGTCGAGCACAGTAAGCGCAGCACTTCAGTCATGCGCGACAACGGGCTATTACTACCAAGCCAATCCTAGCGACTCCAGCTCTATAGCCAAGGGCTTGGCAAACCTCATAAACAAGTTTCTAGCGTCTACGGCCTATCTGAGGCAGTAATCGGGCTTCAGCGTTCGCGATTCACGCCTCCACCGCTCGCCGATACAGGTGCCAAGTCGCATAGCCCAGCGTCGGCAGCACCACCGCCAGGCCTACGAACAGCGGGATGGAGCCGAGCACCAGCAGGCCGGCCACCGTCAGGCCCCAGGCGGCGAAGACCACCGGGTTGGCGATGACGGCGCGGAGCGACGTCTCCGCCGCAGTGAGCGCGCCCACGCGGCCGTCCACCAGCATGGGGAAGGAGATGGCGCTGACCGCCAGCACGGCGATGGCGAATAGCAGGCCCACCCCGTCGCCGACGATCATCATCGCCCAGCCGGCGTCGGTGTTGAACAGCCGCTGCAGGAACTCCGCCCCCGAGGTCGGGGCCATGGCGCCCAGCGTCAGGCTGTAGATGGCCCAGGCGCAGCCCATCCAGGCGGCGAACAGGGCCGCGACGAAGGCCGCCAGGGTGGCGATCGGCCAGAGGCGCGGGCTCTGGAACAGGTCGAAGGCGTGCACCCAGCGCGGATCATCGCCGCTCTCGCGCCGTCGCGCCAGCTCGTAGAAGCCCGAAGCCAGCGGCGGTCCCATCAGGCTGATCCCTGCGGCCAGCGGAAACAGCAGCGGCCACAGGTCCCGCTCGAAGGTGGCCAGACAGGCGATCAGCCCCACGACCGGATAGATCAGGCCGAGGAAGACGATCTCGCCGCGCTTGGCGCAATAGTCGGCCCAGCCTAGCCGCAGGGCGATGCGGATGTCGTCCAGGCTCATGCGGCGGATGGGAACGGCCGAGAGCGATCCTGGGGGCGGCGCGAAGATCGTGGTCGCCATGGCGTCCTCCTGCCGGCGACGCGGCGCCGGACATGCGCGCGGCGAGGCGACGGACAGGCGACGCAGGAGGCGGGCGCCGGCCCGGGACTCGACGCGACTAGGCGGCCGGTACACTCCGGCCTTGCAGGAGGCTAGCACGGATCGGGCGGAGTGGCGCAGCGATTCCGCAGGGCGGCCATGGCGCGGCGCAGCGGGAGAGACCGGAGCTTTGCACGCCTGCTGCGCGCTTCGAGACAGGCTGCCGCTCAGCCTTCCTCAGCATGACGAAGGCCGAGGATGATCCAGAACGGTCGTCATCCTGAGGAGCCCTCGAAGAGGGCGTCTCCAAGAACGCAGCCCCCCTACTCCGCGGCCAGCGACCGCGCCTCTTCGGGCAGCATCACCGGCACGCCGTCGCGGATGGGATAGGCCAGGCCGGCGGCGCGGCTGACCAGCTCGCAGGCGGCGCGGTCGTACTCCAGCGGCGTGTGCGTCACCGGGCAGACCAGCACCTCCAGCAGGCGTGGATCGAGCTCGCCGGAGCGGGGGGCGTGGGGGTTGGGCACAGGGGCGGCGGTCATCGGGTGCGGATCCATGGGGCGCCAGGCTGCGCCTATTGCATCAAGGGCGTTTCGTCATCGTCGGAGCCGCCGGGCGCCGCAGCCCCCATCTGCAGCAACGCCACCAGGGCGGCGCGGCGGTCTTCCACCTGCAGCGCCTCCAGCAGCGCCTGCTTCTCCGGCGGTTCGAACGGCAGGGCCATGGACAGGCTGTTGATCAGCGCCTCCATGGGCGCCTCCTGGGCCTGGCTCCAGTCGATCTCCAGCCCCCGTCCTTCCAGATAGGCCTTGAGCCCGGCCAGCAGTTCGGTGCGGCCATCCTCGAGCCCCGCCTCGTCCTCCTGGTCCAAGTCCGCCTCGAAGCCCTCGTAGGCGGCGCGCACCTGGCGATAGGGGGTCTGGGCGTTGGGCTCGGCCGCCCGGCGGAAGCGGCAGACCCCGGTCAGGGTGAGCAGATAGCGGCCGTCCGAGGTCTCCGCATAGCTGGTGATCCGCCCCGCGCAGCCGACCGCGGCCAGGGCGGGGTTGGCCTTGTCGCCGCCGGCGCGGGTCTGGATCATGCCGATGATCCGCTCGCCGGCCATGGCGTCGTCAATCATGTTCAGATAGCGCGGCTCGAAGATGTTCAGCGGCAGCTGGCCGCGGGGCAGCAGCAGCGCCCCGTCCAGCGGGAACACCGGGATCAGCTGCGGCAGGTCCGACGCATGGCGATAGCTGGCCACGGCCTCCACCCTCACGCGAACAGGATGGAGGACAGGCGACGGCGGCCCCCGCGCGCTACCTCCGACATGGGGCCGGCCGCCTCGAACACGGTGAGCAACTGCTTGCGCGCCGCCTCCTCGTTCCACATGCGGTCGCGCTCCAGGAGGGTCAGCAGGTGGTCGGCGGCGTCCTGGAAGCGGCCCTGGGCGGCCATCAGCTTGGCCAGCTCGAAACGCGCCTCGTGATCATTGGCATCGGCAGCCAGGCGCTGCTCGAAGGGCTGGGCCTCCGCCGAGGAGGCGGGCGCGGCGTTGGCCAGCGTCAGGGCGGCGCGCACGCTGGCCAGCTCAGGGTCCTTGGCGTCGGCGGGGGCCATGTCGGCCACCTCCTGCGCCCGCGCGGCGTCGCCGCCGGCGAGATAGCAGCGGGCGAGGCCGGCGATGGCCTTGACGTTGTCGGGCTCGGCCTGGAGCACCGCGGCGAAGGCCTGGGCAGCGCCGCCCATGTCGCCCGCATCCAGGCTCTCCTTGGCCATGACCAGCATGTCGTCGACGTCCGACGGCGCGGCGGGACCGGACAGCCGCTCCACGAAGGCCTTGACCTGGCTCTCCGGCAGGGCGCCCTGGAAGCCGTCCACCGGCTGGCCGTTGTCGAAGGCGTAGACGGTGGGGATGGACTGCACCCGCAGCTGCTGGGCGATGCGCGGGTTCTCGTCGATGTTGACCTTGACCATGCGCACCGCGCCCTTGGCCGCGCGCACGGCCTTCTCCAGCGCCGGGCCGAGCTGCTTGCACGGGCCGCACCAGGGCGCCCAGAAGTCCACGATCACCGGACCGGCCTTGGAGGCCTCGATCACGTCGGCCATGAAGCTGGCGTCGGTCGCGTCCTTGACCAGGCCATCCGTCGCGCCGGCGGGCGCGGGCGTGGCGCCCGGCGCGGTCACCGCCACCGGCGGCGGCTTGGGCGCGAAGCCGAACAGGCCGGGCTTGGCCGCCGGCGCGGCGCCGGGGCGGGTCTTGTCACCAAGCATGCGTGTCTCTTCCTATAGCCCGTCGCCAGTTAAGATGGGCCGCCGGGCGGCGGCCTGCAATCGCTGCCGTGAACGCCAATCACCAGCTCAGCTCCGCCATCACATAGCGCGCCTGCGCGCCCGCGCCGGCCAGCAGCGCCTCGGTCCGCTCCAGGGACAGAGCGCCGTCCGCGTCCGTCACCTCGGCGGCGTGCACGCCGCTGGCGGCGGTGAACAGCACGTCGATTCCTTGCCCGTTGGCGCCTTGCACATCGGTGCGCAGCCCGTCGCCGATCGCCAGCAGGCGGTCATGCGCGACCTCACGCCCGACCCGCCGCGCGACCTCGGCATAGGCCAGCGCATAGATCGGCGGGTGGGGCTTGCCGGACATCACCACCTCGCCGCCGAACTCGGCGTAGATGTCCGCCAGGGCGCCGGCGCAATAGATCGTCTTGTCGCCGCGCATCACCACCCGGTCGGGGTTGGCGCAGACCATGACCAGGCCCCGCTCCACGCAGGTTCGCAGCCGGTCGCGGAAGTCGTCCGGCGTCTCCACCTCGTCGTCGAACAGGCCGGTGCAGGAAACGAAGGCCGCCTCCTTCGGCGTCTCGGCGAAGGCCATGCCCGCGCCCTCGTACAGGGGGGCGTCGCGCATGGGCCCGATCGCCCACGCCGGCCCCGGCGCCCGGGCGATCAGCTCCAGGCGGGTGGCGTCGCCGGAGGTGACGACGCTGGTCCAGGCCTCCCGCGGCACGCCGAGCGCGTCGAGCTGGCGCTGCACGTCCTGGCCCGGCCGCGGGGAGTTGGACACCAGCACCACCGGCCCCCGCTCCGCCTTGAACCGGGCCAGGGCCGCACAGCCCTCAGCGAACGGCGCCCGCCCGTTGTGCACGACCCCCCAGACGTCGCACAGCAACGCGTCGTAGCGTTCGGCCACAGCATGAAGGCCGTCGAGCAGGCGGGGCGGGATCATGGGCCGGCGCTAACGGGCGACCGGGCCGGGGTCAACGCCCGATCGCTTCGCCGGGCCCGCCGCCGGTCGCGCCGCCCTCGACGCTGGCGGGCGGCGGCGCTAGGAGCCGGCGAGAGCGCGCCGTTCGACCGATGCGGCGCCGGACCCGCCCCCATGCGCCTGCGCCTGTCCCGTTTCATCCACATGATCCCGGTCGCCGACGGGCGGGTGCTGGTCGTGGACGCGATCAGCCACGTGCGGCTCACGGTCGACGCGCCGCTGGCCGCCCTGATCCGCAGCTTCGCCACGCCCCAGACCGCGCCCGATCCCCTGCCCCGGGACGGCGTGATCGCCGGCATGGTCGAGCGGGGCATGCTGACCCAGATGTCGCCGGAGGAGGAGCTGGCCGACGTCTCGAACCTGCTCGCCCCCTTCCACGGCCGCGACCCGGAAAGGCTTCTGCAGAAGCTCAGGCGCGAGGCCAAGGAAGGCGGCGATCCTTACTGGGCGGCGACCCGCGCGCTGGGGCTGGATGATCTCGCCGGCGGGCGGCGGCGGGTGGACCTGCTGCTGCTCGGCGACTGCGACGTGCATGTGGAGAGCGACTTCCTGCGTCGGGAAGCCGGCGTGCGGGGCGTCGACCTGCGGCTGGCGGCGAGCTTTCCCGACGACGTGCGGCTGGCCGGCGAGCGCAGGCACGACGCGGTGCTGGTCGGCGCGCTCCGCTCCCGCCACGCCCTGACCGATCCGCCGGCTGAGGGCTCCGCCCCACCCCACGCCGCCCTGCTCGCCGAGGCGCGCACGATCATCGAGGGGCTCCGCCGCCACACCGCAGCGCCCATACTGATCGACGGCCTGCCCGAACCGACGGTGCAGCCGATGGGCTTCGCCGATCGGGGCCCGCTGGGCCACCGCAACCGCTTCCGCGTCGCCAACCTGGCGCTGTCGGCGCTGGTGGAAGGCTATGCCGACGTCCATCTCGTCGACATCGCCGCGGCCCTGGGCGCCGCCGGGTCCGAGCGGCTGCTCGACGACGGCGTGTGCAGCTTCACCCACATGGGCTCGCCGGGCTGGCTGCTGCAGCGGGCGGAAGGCGAGCTCGAGGCCGTCCACGGCCTGTATCCCGACATCGCGCCGCTGGCCGCCTGGGTCGGCGGCGACCCCTACGGACGCGAGGCGGTGACCGCGCGCGCCCACCTGGACGCCCTGGCCGTGGTGCTGGCGCTGGACGCCAAGAAGGTCGTGGTGGTGGATCTGGACGGGGTGCTGTGGCCGGGGGTGCTGGCCGAGACCGGCGCGCCCTTCGCCTGGACGCCGCAGCACAACCCGCATTCCTACATCGGCCTCTACTTCGGCCTGCACGAGGCGCTGCTGGCGTTGAAGCGGCGCGGCGTGCTGCTGGCCTGCGTCAGCAAGAACGACGAGGCGACGGTGCGCGAGCTGTGGCGCTATCCCGACGACTACCCGGCGCATATGACCCTCAAGCCGCAGGACTTCGTCGCCCTACGCATCAACTGGAACGACAAGGTCGACAACATCAGATCGATCGCGGAAGACCTCGGCCTGGCGCTGGAGAGCTTCCTGTTCATCGACGATCATCCGGTGGAGCGCGAGCGGGTGCGCCAGCGCCTGCCTGCGGTCGAGGTGTGGGGCGAGGACCCCTTCAGCCTGCGCCGCCGCCTGCTGAACGACCCCAGGCTGCAGCGCCCGCGCGTGACGGCGGAAGCCGCCGGCCGCACCGAGCTGGCCCGCGCCCAGCTCGGCCGCCAGGCCGCGCGCGCGGAAGCGCCGAGCGAGGCAGACTTCATCGCCTCGCTGGACATGCAGACCCGCATCGAACGGCTCACATCCGGCTCCGCGCTCGCGCGGATCGTGGAGCTGTTCGCCCGCACCACCCAGTTCAACACCACCGGGATCAAGCCGACCCAGGCCGAACTGGAGGCCATGCTGGGCGACCCGCACGCCCGCATCTACGCCGCCCATGTGCGCGACCGTTTCGCCGACAACGGGCTGGTGGGAGCCGCCCTGATCCACGACGGCGAGATCGCCGGCCTCGCGCTCAGCTGCCGGGTGCTGGGATTGGGTGTGGAGCACGCCTTCCTGCAGCATATCCTGGCCGCGGAGGGCGCACTGTCGGGCCGCATCGCCCCGACGGCGCGCAACACCGTGGTCCGCAACCTCTATCGCGACAACGGCTTCGCGTCCGGCGCGGACGGAACTTGGCGTCGAGCCTAACGGTCGTCGCGCAGCGTCGGCGCCGACGCCGCCGCCTCCCACGCCTTGACCAGGCGTTTGGGGGCCACCGCCCGCCACCTCCGCTCCAGCAGCCGAGCCACGGTGGCCGGCTCCACCGCGCCCAGCCGCGCCAGGACGGCCGGGTGGCCCTGATAGTGGGGAGTGAGATGGAAGGTTTGGGGATCGGCCTCCATCAGCAGTTCGCGCTCGTCGAAGCCCACTTCGAGCAACACCAGGCTGTCGTTCTCGTGGCGCAGGCGGGTGATGAACTTGCCCCGACCTTGAGCGACGGCGTGCCGTACGACGTGGAGACCTCGACCTCCGGCAAGGCCAGGCCCCGCGCGACCCCCTCGGCCCAAGTCACAGCCTTACGCCGCGCTGGCGCGGGCCCGCAGCGGCGCACGGTTGAACTCCACCGGCGGGGCGGTCTCTGCCAGCACGGCTTCGCGGATGGCCCTTGGTTCGCCGAACAGGTGGCCCTGACCGAAGGCGACGTCGAGCTCCAGCACGTCGATGACCTGGCGCTCGTTCTCCACCTTCTCGGCGATGATCTCCACGCCGTAGCGCCGCAGCAGCGGCGCGTAGTCGGCGGCCAGTATGTCGGGGGCGGAGCGGAACACCAGCCGGCCCTCCTGCTCGTCCAGCTGCTGCAGCAGCACGCTGGCCCCGACCTTCACGAACTTGACGTCGGCGCGGGCCAGATCCGCATAGTCCAGGTCCAGATCGCTGACCTTGTCCATGGAGAAGCGAAAGCCGAGGTCGGCCAGCTTGCCCATGTTGCGGCTTTCGCGCGCTCCGCGGTCGCGGAAAGCCTTCTGGCCCAGCTCGAAGATCAGCGCGCCGGAGAGGTCCTTGTTCTGGCTCATGAACTCCAGGAACTGGGGGAAGAAGCTCTCGTCCGACAGCGAGGCGGGGGAGATGTTGCAGAAGATGCCGACCTTGCGGTCGCTGGACGCCAGCCGCCGCACGATCTGCACGCAGCGGAACAGAAGCAGGTTATCGATGGCCTGGACCAGCCCCTCGGGCTCGGCGACCGCCAGATACTCGGCCGGCATCATCACCCGTCCCGATCCGTCGCGGAGCCGGCTGAAGCTCTCGTAGAACAGGGTCTTGCGCTGGGGCAGGTTGACCACCGGCTGCAGGTACAGGTCGACCCGATTCTCCTGCAGCGCCTCGCGCACGGTCTCCAGCAGGGCGGCGCGCTGGGGGTCGATGCGCGGCGTCTGCACCCGCTCGCGGGTGGCGCTGGTGAGGCGTTCGGACAGGCTCTCGCCCATGCGCGCGACCAGCTCCTCCAGCATGCGCACCTCCGAGACGATGGCGTCGGTGCGCTCGACGTTTTCGGTCTGCAGGGTGCGGCCAAGCGCCTCCAGGGCGTCCTGGGTGCTTTCCACATGATCGGCCATGATGCGGTAGGCGTCGCGCAGCGTGGCGATCTCGCCCTTCAGCGAGGCCGTGTCAAAGATGCGCCCGACCATGGCGTGCAGCGCGAAGGCCAGCCCCAGGGTGGCGATGAGGGCGCTGAGCCCCGCCGCCCACCCCGCGCCGCCCCGCCACATCAGCGCGGCGACCGCGAGCGCGGCCAGGATGTAGGCGCAGCTCAGGAGCGCCGCCGCCAGCTTGCGCATGGGTCCGCCTGATCCAAGAATCAGCTGATTATCGTGTGCAAAAGATTAAAAGGCCATGATGACGGCGATCCTCTATCCCGTGGCCGAAACGGCGGAGGCGGCCCTGTACGCCGCCCGCGGCTACGCCGCGCGGGCGCGGGAGGCCGAGGCGCTGGTCGGCTCCGGGGTCGCCTTCGCCACCGAGACGATCGGCCCCGCCTTCGCAAGCCGCGAGGCGGCGCTGGACGCCTATGCGGGCCGGCTGGCCGCCGAGGGCGCGACCGCCGCCGACGGGACGCAGCAGGGGTGGCGCACCCTGACGCCCGTGGCGGCGCCGGCCGGCGGACCGATCGGGCGAGCGCCGCTCCGCCCCGCCTTCCGGGACGGCCGTCGCTGGCCCGAACCTTCAGGCGAGGCGGCGGTGCTCTGGCGGTTGAGCGTCGCCTACTGGCGCATAGGCGGTCAGGCCGTGACGCTTCCGGAGGCCGCCGCCCGCCGCCTGCGTCGCGACCCGGCGGGACGCGATCTGCCCGGCGACGCCCTGAACGCCTTAGCGCGCCAGCCTCTGCGTGCCTTTAGGCCCCAGCAGCCGTTGGACATCGGCCTGTTCGAGACCCGCCCGCCCGAGGCGCCCGACACCCTCATCCCGGACGAATGATTTCAGGCGCAGGGCGAGCAGGGCTGGGCTTCGTGATCGGCCCTCATGCCCGCCCGGCGACCTGACCCGCAGCGGACCTCAGTCCTCCTCGCCGGGCTCCGGGGCGACCAGCATGGTGTCGGCGAGCGGGGCGGCGTTGGTGCGGACCTGCACCTCGATGCGCTTGGCGATGTCGGGGTTCTTCTTCAGGAACTCGCGCACGTTCTCGCGACCCTGGCCGATACGTTGGCTGTCGTAGGAAAACCAGGAGCCGGACTTCTCCACCACCCCGGCCTTCACGCCCAGATCGATGATCTCGCCGATCTTGGAGATGCCCTCGCCGTACATGATGTCGAACTCGACCTCCCGGAACGGCGGCGCGACCTTGTTCTTCACCACCTTGACCCGGACGTTGTTGCCGACCACCTCGTCGCGCAGCTTGATCGAGCCGGTGCGGCGGATGTCCAGCCGGCAGGAGGCGTAGAACTTCAGCGCATTGCCTCCGGTGGTGGTCTCCGGACTGCCGTACATCACCCCGATCTTCATGCGGATCTGGTTGATGAAGATGACCATGCACTTGGACTTGGAGATCGAGCCGGTCAGCTTGCGCAGCGCCTGGCTCATCAGCCGCGCCTGAAGGCCGGGCAGGCTGTCGCCCATCTCGCCCTCGATCTCGGCCTTGGGGGTCAGCGCCGCGACGCTGTCGATCACCACCACGTCCACCGCACCCGAGCGCACCAGGGTGTCGACGATCTCCAGCGCCTGCTCGCCCGTATCCGGCTGGGAGACCAGGAGATCGTCCAGGTTCACCCCCAGCTTGGCGGCGTAGCCCGGATCGAGCGCGTGCTCCGCGTCGACGAAGGCGGCGACCCCGCCGGTCTTCTGCGCCTCCGCCACCACATGCAGGGCCAAGGTGGTCTTGCCCGAACTCTCGGGCCCGAAGATCTCGATCACCCGGCCGCGCGGCAGGCCGCCGACGCCCAGCGCCAGGTCCAGCCCCAGGGAGCCTGAGGAGATGGACTCGATGTCCAGCTTGGAGCCCTTGGACCCCAGCTTCATCACCGAGCCCTTGCCGAACGCCCGGTCTATCTGGGCGATCGCGGCCTCGAGCGCCCGCTGCTTGTCGCCGTCACCTTGTCCCACGAGTCGCAACACCGTCTGGCTCATTGTCGGCGTCCATCCTGCCACGATTCGCGCTGCAGGCGGTGGCCTGCACGTCTCAGTGACAGGTTGAGCGTACCCGATCCGTTCTAGAACGCAAGGGGAACAACTATGCCGTCGCGACCTCTCCGGCGCTAGCCGACCGCCTTCAAAGGCGGCCGCGGCATGGCCACGATGCGGCCGTCCGCCTGCATGCGCCACAGCCGGGCGAACAGACCGCCGCGCCGTTGCAGTTCGAAGGGCGATCCGTCCTCGATCACCTCCCCGTCCTCCAGCACCAGGACGCGGTCCATCTCGCTCAGGGTGGACAGGCGATGGGCGACGGCGAGCACGGTGCGCCCTTCCATCAGCTCCGCCAGGGCCGCCTGGACGGCCGCCTCGGAGTCGGCGTCCAGGGCCGAGGTGGCCTCGTCCAGGATCAGGATGGGGGCGTCCTTGAGCAGGGCGCGGGCGATGCCGATCCGCTGGCGCTGGCCGCCGGAAAGCTTGGCGCCGCGATCGCCCACCAGGGTGTGGTAGCCGTCCGGCAGGGCGGCGATGAACTCTTCGCAATGGGCGGCGCGCGCCGCCTCCGCCACCGCCTCGTCGCTGGCCTCCGGGCGGCCGAAGCGAATGTTCTCCATGACCGAGCGATGGAACAGGCTGACGTCCTGCGGGACCACCGCGATCCGGTCGCGCAGCTCGTCCTGGGTGAAGGCCTGGACGGGCTGGCCGTCCACCAGGATGCGGCCGCTGTTCACCTCGTACAGGCGCTGAACCAGATGGGTCAGGGTGGACTTGCCGGCGCCCGAAGCGCCCACCAGGCCGACCTTCTGTCCGGCGGGGATGCGCACATTCAGATTGTTCAACACCGGAGTTTCGGGGCGGTAGCCGAAGCTCACCTTTTCAAAGACGACGGCGCCCCTGGCCTGGGGCGCGCCGTGCGGGGCGGCGGGATCGAGCACGGCGTGGGGCTCGCCGACCAGACGCAGCGTCTCGCCGATGAAGGTGTACTGCTGGCCTATGTCGATCAGCGACATGGCGAGGTCGCGCGACCCGTGCAGCAGGCGGAAGGTGAGGGTCGAGACCAGCACCACGTCGCCCGGCGTGATGCGGCCGACCTGCCACAGATGGGCCGCCCAGAACAGGGCGGCGGCGGCCATCACCACGAGCGCCACGTCGTTGACGGCGCGAATCCTCTCGTTGAACATCCAGCTGCGCGAATGGGCCTGCGCCTCCTCCCCGAAGGAGTCGGCGAGGCGGGCGCGTTCGCGCTTGCGGGCGGAGAAGGTCTTCACCGCCAGCATGTTGTTGATCACGTCCATCAGCTCGCCGCCGGAGCGGCTGGCCCGGCGGGCGAACTCGCGGTGGCGCTCCCGGCCGTGGAGGCCGAAGGCGACCAACGCCGCGGTGGTGGCCGCCACGAAGCCCGCCAGCGCCGCGGCCATCCAGCCGTCGAGGACCGCGAACAGCACCAGGGCCCCGACGAAGCTGACGCAGGGCGGCGCGATCTCCCACACCATCTTGTTGATGATCGCCCCGAACGCCCCGGCCGTGGAGCTGACCCGATAGCCGAGCGAGCCTGACATCTGCTCCTGGAAATAGCGCATGGAGTGGCCGGCGAGATGGCCGAACAGGTCGAGCTTGATCTGCACGCCCGCCTTGATGGTCGCCCGCCCGCCCAGCCATCCGCTGACCCGCCACAGCACGCCCTCCATCCCCACCAGGCCGATGAAGACGGCCAGGGCCAGGTGGATGGCGAGCCGGCGGCCGGTCGGCGCGGTCATGGCGTCGATCATCAGCTTCATGCCGTACTGCACGCCCACGCCGCAGCCGGCCGCACCCAGCACCACCAAGAGCAGCGCCAGGAAATGCGCCGGGCTGGCGCGCATGTAATGGGCGATGAAGGCGGTCGTGCTGCGCAGGGAGGCCGGACGCGCCTCGACCAGATCGAGGGGACGCGTGCGGCCCAGGGGCTGCAGGACTCGCGCTTGCGGAAGCTCGGTGAGCAAGGCGTGTACTCCTGCGGGACGCGACAGGGCTGCGATACCTCGCGCTCATGCCTGCGATCTGGTCGCGCCCTTAAATTCCTTACAGGCGGCCTTGATCCCTCGTCGCGCGGCGTGAGCGCTTCGTTAGCGCTCCTGCCCTAAGGTTGGATCACGCGTGTCCAGGATCGGGTCTCATGAGCACTGAGGAGTGTGCAGGCTGCCGCCAGGGCGAGGGGTTCGCCAAACCCTTCACCATGGCGTTCCAGCCCATCGTCGACATGCGGACGCACCAGGTGTTCGGCTATGAGGCGCTGGTGCGCGGCGTCGCCGGCGAGGGTGCGGCCAGCATCCTTGACCACGTCAACCTGGATAACCGTTACGCCTTCGACCAGGCTTGCCGCGTCAAGGCGATCGGGCTGGCGGCCGGACTGGGGCTGCCGGCCCAGGGCGGCCTGCTGTCCATCAACTTCCTCCCCAATGCGGTTTACGACCCGGCCGCCTGCATCCGGCTCACGCTGACGACAGCGCGCCGGATGGGCTTTCCGCTGGACCGGCTGCTGTTCGAGTTCACCGAGAACGAGCGGGTGGAGCACGTCCACCTCGGCCGCATCATCGCGGCCTACAAGGCGCTGGGCCTGCGCACCGCCATCGACGACTTCGGCGCCGGCTATTCCGGGCTGACGCTGCTGGCCAAGTTCCAGCCCGACATCGTCAAGCTGGACATGGAGCTGGTGCGAGACATCGACACCGACCGGGTCAAGCGGCTGCTGGTCGGCAGCATCACCACGGTGTGTCGCGAGATCGGCGTGGAGGTGCTCGCCGAGGGCATCGAAACCCTGGGCGAACACCAGACGCTCCTGGATCTCGGGGTCTGGCTGCAGCAGGGCTATCTGCTCGCCCGACCCGGTTTCGAGGCGCTGCCGCAGGTCGCCTGGCCCAAGCCGCGGGCGATCGCCGCCGCAGCCTGACGCCCGCCCGCCGGCCGCTGCTGATCAGGCGGCCAGGGTCTCCTGGAACCGCACGGGCTCGCCCAGATGGGGCCCGATCACCTCGTCGTCGCGCATGACGATGCGGCCGCGCACCAGGGTGGCCGTCGGCCAGCCGGTGGTCTGCAGGCCGTCGAAGGGCGTCCAGCCTGAGCGGCTGGCCATATCGGCATGAGACAGGGTGCGGCGCGCCTTGAGATCGACGATGGTCAGGTCGGCGTCGTAGCCCGCCGCCATCCGGCCCTTGCCGGCGATGGCGAACACCCGCTGGGCGCCCGCGCTGGTCAAATCGACCAGCCGCTCCAGGCTCAGCCGACCGGCCGCCACGTGGGTCAGCATCACCGGCAGCAGCGTCTGCACGCCCGGCATCCCGCTCGGCGAGGCCGGATAGGGCCGCGCCTTTTCCTCGCGCGTATGCGGGGCATGGTCGGAGCCCAGCACGTCGGCGACGCCCTGGTCGATCCCGCTCCACAGGCCCGCCACGTGGCGGGCGTCTCGGATGGGCGGGTTCATCTGGGCGAAGCCTCGAAGCCGCTCATAGGCCTGCGGACCCTCAAGGGTCAGGTGCTGGGGCGTGAACTCCACCGTCGCCAGGTCCTTCTCGCCGGCGAGGAAGTCCACCTCCTCTGCGGTGCTGACATGGAGCACGTGGATGCGCTTGCCGGTCTCGCGGGCGATGCGGCAGAGGCGGCGCGTGCATCGGATGGCCGATTCGACGTCGCGCACCTCCGGATGGCTGGTCCAGTCGCCCTCCCGGGCCAGCGGGCGGCGCTCCACCAGCCGATGCTCGTCCTCCGAATGGAAGGTGGCGCGCCGGCTGACGTGGCGCAGCACCTCGGCCACGCCTGCGTCGTCGGCCACCAGCAGGGTGCCGG